>JAHFEP010000119.1 GCA_023248415.1 Nitrospirota bacterium | reverse complement strand
AAAGGTTGCATTTCCAATTGATAACTGCACAAGGTGCCACAAGTAAACCCCGTCTCTATAATCCTTCTTTCAGGCTGATAATTGATAGAGATATGAAGTTGTAAAAAGGTCTTATACATTGAGGCTCTTGCAAAAGTCCCAATTCTGTCATTCCCGCAGCGATCAATTCTGTCATTCCCGCAGCGATTCTGAGCGGGAATCTGCCCCCGATAGAGGCATTCGGGGATGACAAACAGTTTTGTAAGAGGCTCACATTAATAAAGCTTTAAATTAGGAATTTGCTCAAAGTGTTTATCAATTGTAAAAACAGAAAGGTTGTTTTCAATAGCAATTGTAGCTATGAAAATGTCAGACATCGGAAGATTTAAGCCCTCTTTTTTTAGTGAAATAGAAAGCTCAGCAGACTTTTGCCACAGGATATTTGTCATCTCTACATACGGCAGATTTAAGAGCATATTTAATATCCTTGATTTTTCAGGTTCTGATCTAACTCCCTGCAAGAGTTCAAACATAATAATACCGCAGGTCCAGATAGAGTTCTCAATAAGAAGAGGCTCCAGTCTATCTCCTGTTTTTGACCCTGATTTAAAAAACTCAATCCATATGCTTGTATCAGTCAGTACCCTATTTTTCAAGCAGCTTCCCCCTCTTTTTCTGGGCTTCTATCTCAAGTTCCTCCTCCTTCTGCCAATCGTAGTCAATCTTTATCTTCCCCCTGAGGGCAATAAGTTCCTTTATCTTCTTATGTCTGATAAATTCCTTCAAGGCAATTACAATTGCCTTTGTCTTAGACCTTTCACCGGATATTTTCTGCACCTCAGAAAGAAGCTCATCAGGTATGTTTAGTGTTGCACGCATAATATGCACCTCCTTGATATGCTTTTATTGTATGCAAAATATTGTAATTTGTCAAGATATGAATAATCTCTTAAAATAGACCAACCTTCCTTGACAACCACAAAAACCGTGCTATATTTAAAAAATAGAGACAAAAAAAATCCCCTCTCCCCTCTGGGGAGAGGGAAAGAGTGAGGGGGAATCACTCATTTCCCTTTATTATCAACCCCTTGAGGCAGCATCTATGGACTTTAAAAGCCTTGTAGGAACGACCCTTGTAGCCGCCCACTTTGGGCAGAGACCTGTCTGTGTGCCACGCACAGGCAGGCAAGCCACGCCCCTGCAACTTCAGAAAAATCTACTAATAGGTCATTTTATCTTATCTTATCTTATCTTATCTTATCTTATCTTATCTTATCTTATCTTATCTTATCTTATCTTATTCAATTAACATACCAGAAATACTCAATCTGGTATTATTTTGTTCTAATCCTATTTTATCTTATCCTGAACCTAACCACTTATTCTCTATTAAATCAAATACAAACAAAATCATGGAGGTGTAAAAATGCAAAGAAAAGGTATGTTTTGCGCTTTTATTTATATTTAATCTCCATATTGTCAAGACATGCACAGCTTTTAGAAATAGAGCATCATGGCAATGGAGGCAATTGTAATTAAGGAGATTGGGTTGAAGTAAGGAAATAAACAATTAAAAAGGAGGTATTTGAAAAATGGTTATTCAACAGAGATATTTATCTTTTACAATTATCTTAGTTTTTCTGCTCTCTATTTTGTACTCGTGTTCAGGGTCAAATCTCAAAAGCAGCATCATTGGAAAATGGGTAAACAAAAGTGGGAGAGAAAGTTTTGAATTTTTGAAGGATGGAACAGTTATTGTAGTTCGTAAAGGCATTATTGGATTAGTGGAGCAGAAACCTGGTAATTACAAATTCATTGATAACAACCGTTTAAAAGTAGACCTTGGTTACTGGGTAGGGGTTTTTGAGATTTCCATTGATAAGGAAGGGCAACTAAGCCTAAAAGATCATAAAGGTGATGTTGCTATATTTATTCCAGAGGCAATGGCTAAGAAAAGGGAAGATTTCGTAACCTACTGGGAAAGCGCATCCGCCTATTTGAAAAACGGCCAGTATGACAAAGCAATTGAGGACTATAGCAGGGCAATTGCTATAGATCCGAACAATGCCAATGCATACAATGGTCGCGGGATTGCCTATCGTAAGAAAGATCAATATGACAAGGCATTAGAGGATTTTAATAAAGCTATTGCTATAGATCCGAACAGTGCCAATGCATACAATGGTCGCGGGATTGCCTATCGTAAGAAAGATCAATATGACAAGGCATTAGAGGATTTTAATAAAGCTATTGCTATAAAGCCGACTTATTATGCTCCCTATTTCGATCGTGCATGTATTTATTCCTTACAAAATAATGAATCTGCTGCTTGTGACTCATTAAACAAAGCTTTTGAGAATGCTGATGATAAGAACAAGATAGGCATGAGGAAAAAACTTAAGGATGATTCTGACTTTGATAAGATTAGAAACAGTAATTGCTATAAAAAGATAATGGGCACAACAGAAAAGAAGAAGAGGAGATATTAGGCGTGATAATTTATCGTCCTTGAAGAAGGAGGTAAAAAACTATGTTAAAGCAATCAATGCAGAAAATTGTTTTAATTGGTTTTGTTTTGATAGTGTCTATTTTACTCACTCACATTATTACTGCGCCTGCTTTCAGCAAAGAGAAAAAGCAGACCAAAGGAAAGAGTGAAGCTAAAGGAGAAAGCCTATCTTTAGAGCAGGTAAAACTAATATTAAAGACGAGTAAAAATCTTAGTGGCAAGAATCTGAGTGGAATGAACCTGTCAAAATTAGACATGAGTGGGGCCGATCTGAGTAACTCTAATCTACAGGGGGCTAACCTACAGGAAGCGAACTTACAAGAAGTTAATTTTACGAAAACCAATCTAAGTGGAGCCAACCTTCAAGGAGTCAACAACTTACAGGGAGCTAACTTTAACGGTACCAACCTGAATAATGCCAACTTGCAAGGAGTCAATTTTGAAGGGGCTAATCAAAAAGCTATTGTCTCTGACTTGACCGGTAATGGGCCAAACCTGAACTATATTAACCTGAGTGGGGCTAACCTGAAAGAGGCCAACTTAAAATGGGCTGAACTGAGGGGAACCAACTTGAGCAATGCTAACTTAGAAGGGGCAAACCTTGAAAGTGCTACCTTTGATAAAGACACAAAATTAATAGGAACCAAATTCAAAGGAGCCAACTTGAGCAATGCAATGTTACAATGGGTTCGCTTAAATGGTGCTAAGCTACAAGGGATTAACTTCTCAGGGGCAGACTTTTTTGGAGCCCAACTGGCAACCACCGATTTGAGTAACGCTAACTTACAAGGTGCTGCATTTGCCAATGCTGACCTTCGTAACGCTAACCTGAGCGGGGCTAATCTAAACAATGCGGACATGATCTATGCTGACCTAAACGGCGCAAACCTTGATGGAGCGGATTTTACAAACGCAAATATTGAAGGTGTAAAAAACATTGAAAAGGCAAAGAATATTAATAAAGCTACGGGGCTTGGAACAAAAACAACAGCCGATGAAACACAGAACGAAAAATCAGATGAGCCTAAAAGTTACAACCCTTCTACTGAAACAAAAATGGCTTCTGTGGAAAAACAAAATGCTGAGGCTTACATAAAAAGCGGAATAGCATACTTTAAAAACGACCAGTATGACAAAGCAATTGAGGATTATAGTAAGGCAATTGCAATAAATCCGAATATTGCCGTAGCCTATAATAATCGTGGGCTTGCTTATCACATGAGCGAGAAATTTGATAAAGCAATTGAAGATTATAATAAGGCAATCACTATAGACGCAAATTTTGCAATAGCCTATTATAATGTGGCAGCAAGTTATTCAATACTTGGAAAAGAACCCGCAGCATGTGACTCGCTGAACAAGGCTATTGATAAAGGTTATAAGGACTTGAAAGGCATCGAAGACAACTCTGATTTTGACGGAATTCGAAACAGTAATTGCTATAAAGAAATACAATCTAAGATTAGAAAGGGAAAAACTAAAAATTTCTTTAAAGGTCTCTTAAATAACCCAAAATAAAAAGGAGGTTTAACCATGGTACAGTATGACCCGAAGGTTATACAGGAGTTTGCTGATCAAATGTACAATAAGGCAAATATTGTTATTGGATTTTATACAATTGTGGGTATTTTAATTGGTGGTGTTGGTGGATATGCAGTGTCTAAAGTTATTGCTCTTATTGGCTTATTAATTGGCGGTGCAATTGGCTACTTTATAGGAAGCGGAAAGGCCTTCTCCCTTAAACTACAGGCACAAACAGCCCTTTGTCAGGTTAAGATTGAGGAGAATACAAAATCTGAAAAATAATTACTGGTAATTATATTTAGGAGAATTAAAAAGGAGGTAAATAATAATGGCTAAGAATCCTAAAGAAGCACACGACGAAGGTTATCGTGATGGCCTACAGAAGGCCGAAGAGGAAAAAAAATACGGAACAATCCAAAATGCGATATGGGACTTGACTAATTCCACTTATAAACCAGACAAGAATAATCCAGAATCGTATAAAAAAGGCTTTGAAGAAGGTAAAAAAGATGGCTGGAAGAAGAAATGAGAGAACAGCAATAGACAAAACTTTATAAGCATCGCATCAGTCCGACATTTTGGTTAAATGTAGGAGCTGGTGCTACACAGGCTGGTGCAACTGCAACCGATTCTTGTCCTACTTTGACATAATTGGAGTCAGCACAATGCTTTTTTTGGTTGTCAGAAAGAGGAAATAGCCTGCTGCGGAAAGGAGAAAGGTCATGATTACAATAGACGATTATCCTGGCCATGGATCTTCGCACGCGTACTCATGCCAAACATGGCGAGCACGGAAGATTAACGAATTTCTCCATCCAGATTCATACTATTGCTGGTTCTCAAATCATTTCAACGCAATGAAGAATGGAGATAGCTCCAATCCCATCCAGCTTTATCTGATGCTGGATAGAGCAGTTGAACAAAATGATATTAATAATTCTAAGATTAAAGATATCAAGGCAAATCTTCTGCATGCTATTGATAAGGAACTTACTGCTGCGGGTCGTGAAAATGAAATCCCCAAAGCTATGGCTACAATCGATAACGCTCATTTACAACAATTCACTCCCCAAATCTGGAAAATAGAACTTACGGGAAAAGGAAAGGGGGTCAGGTCTACATTCTTTATAAGCGTGGTATAGTAGTTTATAATAGACTCAACAGATTAAAGGTTGTGTAATGTGTAGACCCGATTCCAATGCTTTGGACACCAATGCTTTGCAGGGCATTGCCATGGGAATCTTGGCTGTCAATACCTTTGAGGATTTGCTTGACGGTCCCCTTTTTGTACTTTTTGTATCAGACGACTTGAGAAAATGGATTGTGGAAGACGGGAAGACACTCCCCTTTCTCCTTAATAGTTAAAAACTATGGAAACCCAAGAATTATTAAGTAGAGGCTCTACTACTTTTGAAAAATATATTTTTCATTTTTTACCAGGTCTTCCCATTTTGGTAGGCACTTGCATTATCTTATGGGAATTTAAACTCTTAAATAAGGATGTTCTATCTCATAAAATCAAAGAACCTTTTGGAGTTATTTTTTTCCTTGTCATATTATTGTTATTGCTTGGCTTCGTTTTCTTGTTAGGCATGCTTGCTGATTCAATTCGCCACTTGATCGAGGAAATGTTTTTGGTACCTAAGTGGAGTGAATACAGAATTCCTAAAGAAAATAGAGATAAATCAATAGAAACTTTAGTACGCGAATGGGATCTTTATGAAAAAGTTCATGATTCAGAATATTACTATCTTGAATTTTTTGGCAATGTGGCAATCTCATTGGCTTTTCTCTGGGCTGTAATAAGATTGATGTACTCTTGTTACTTTTGCTTAGGAACTATGGATAAATTCTGGGAGATATTATGGATAATCTCTATTTTTTTAGTGAGACCATTTTTAGCCCCTGCTTTTTGGAAGTGGCAGGAATGGGCTGAAAAATGGAAAAAATCGCAGGACTTGCCTGAAGAATTTGAAAAATTGCAGGAATTGACAAAATGCGAATGTCAAATTTTTCGCTCACGGTTAGGTGATGGATTTAAAAATGCCATTAAAAATGTTTTTTGTTTTAGATTTTTTGATTTTCCAGCTACTATTTTGTCAATTTTAATTTTATTCTTTATACAGTTAAAAGAGATTATATCTCCACAAGCTTTTCATTTTTACTTTATTGGCGTTATTATGATTACAACTTCTTTTGAGGTGTATATTGTAAGATTCAAACGATATACAGAAATGTTAAAAATGTTTTTTATTAAGAAAGTTGCTAAAAAATAGGGCTGGTGAAAAGGGCAAAGAAAAGGCAAAGGGTCAGAGGTCTTGCTTTTTGATGTTATAGGAAAAAGCCCTGAGGGGAGTCATCAGTGTCTGGTCTTGAAATATAAGTAATCCAAAACCCCAAAGGAGGTCATCAATGTACCAAAAGAAAGAATACAACACATTAAGGCTTGTGGCAAATTTTACAAGTTCGGTCACTTTTTTATTTTCCATGCCGAAATTTCATTGTAAAGCTCAACGGCGGTTTTGCTGCCGAATAGCTTTTCTTTGATTTCAAGATAGTCTGTCTTTTGAGCTATTGTCTCCCTAATGAAGAAAGCAGCCTTTGTTATCCCAATGTTTTTTACAATTGCTTCTATCGCTTCGCTTTTAAGAATTTTTATATCTGGAAGAGATTCGGATTTAACTGTCATTTTTGTTTATTCCTCTTTTAAAATATTTATTACAAAATCTACTGGACTTTGTAATTTTATTGGGCCCCTATACCTCTTTAATATTTTATCATCACAGGTTAAAAAATAGTCTACCTTTAACCCTTCTGCACAGGCTAAGTGTAAAGCATCAAGACCTTTTATTTGTTCTTTTTCTATCTCCTGTGCTCGCGACAGGAGACTTTCATTAATTGGTTGAATATGTTTAGCCTTCTGAAGACATAAGCTTACAAATGCCTGCCTTTCTTCATAAGGATTACTATTATTTTCAAATAATACTACATCTGATGAAACTAACTCAATAGTCCCAGATTCAATAAGCATAAAGACTATTAGCATGGAAGACGATTCCATGTAAATCCTCGGCTGCGATTGATCATCAAATATTCTGTTTAGGGCACTGGTGTCAATATAGACTTTCATCAATTATATTAAACAGCATTATCTTATTGTGAATCGTTTTACGATTACTATTACGATTAAAACAATTATATATCTTTTCATTTATTAAAACAATATTTTTCTCAATATTATTTTAATTTTGAAGAAGGGGGTTGCGGCTTTGCTTTTGCTGCTTAAGCATACAAAAGCAAATGAGAAGTTGAGGGTAAATCAAGCCCTCTCAGAGCGGTGCGTGATGTATCAAAAAAAAGAATATAACCCCTTAAGGCTTGTGGCAAATTTTACAAGCGGCATCCCTTTTATTGTAATGGGGCAGCTCGTCTCGGTCTTTCTGGACCAGAAGGAGTTGTTGGAGGAGATTTCTGATTCTTTGAAGAAAAAATAAGGATAATAAATGTAACCCCTTGGAGAAAATAAACTTGAATGAAAACAAATCCTGTGTTATATTTTTATCAGGTGGAGAATATGACAGCAATTAAATCGGATAAGGCAAAATAAATGAGGGTTTACCTTGATACAAATGTTATCTGCAGACCTTTTGATGACCAAAGTCAAGAGAAAATAGCAAATGAAATAGCAGTAATTATCAAGATGTTTGTTTATATCGGCAGCAGGATGTTTGATGTTGTAATATCAGATGTGGTGCTTGCTGAATTAACCCTAATTAAAAATCCAGTTAAAAGAGAACTGGTTGAATTACTTGCAACTGAGATTGCTGTAATGCGGGTTACTGTGGGAGATAACGAAGTAAGGATCGCTGATTTACTTCAGGATAAATGTAAAATTAAAGACTACATGGACACATTGCATATTGCATCTGCTGCAGTAGCTAACTGTAAATACTTTATTACATGTGATGATGAACTTACGAATAAAGCAGAACTTATTAAGAATGAACTATCAACGATTGGATATCAATTAGAAATATTAAACCCTTTAGATTTGTTTAAGGAGGATTGAAAAATGGTCAAAAAATTGCCAGAAAATATCATTGATGAAGGATTCGGTGTCTTAAAAGAACACCTTGGAATTGCCAAGACAGCGATATTTCTGGAGATGATAGGCAAAGGACAGGGCGACAGCCTTGAGGAGATAGAATCTAAGACCGAAGAATTCTCTAAAGAAGATGCCCTTAAATTTATTGAAAAGTGTAAAAGGGAGAAAAAAGAACTTTGGAACATAATAAAAGTGGCTTAGCCAGAACGATTCATCAGTCACTATAATACTCCCCGAAAACTGGACAGAGAGATAAGGTGGATGATAGAGTCTGTCTAAACACAAAGGAGGAGATGCAGGATGATAAAGAAGAGGCAGACCAATGTATCAGAAAAAAGAATATAACACATTAAGGCTTGTGGCAAATTTTACGGAATAAATATTCATTGTCTTTTTTCAGGAAAAGGTGATATATTTATCAGCGAAAAGGAGGCGTAATTCTTATGAAAG
>JAHFEP010000287.1 GCA_023248415.1 Nitrospirota bacterium | reverse complement strand
ATGCCTGCTATAAAGATAACAGCGCATAAAAGCAGAGCAACCACAGCAAGCCATTTACCCATTCTTTCAAGCCGCTCCTGAATGGGTGTCTTTTTGTCCTTTACCTCCTGTATGAGATGGGCGATCTTGCCAAGCTCTGTGTCCATGCCTGTTGCAGTTACAACACCAATACCTCTTCCATAGGTGATAATTGTTCCCATGAAGGACATATTTTTCCTGTCTGCTAATGTTACTGTTCCTTCCAATGACTCGGTATTTTTTTCAACAGGCAGGGATTCGCCAGTCAAGGCTGCCTCTTCAACATTAAGGTTGTAGGATTCTATAAGCCTCAGGTCAGCAGGCACCTTTTCTCCGGCAGAAAGCTCAATTATGTCTCCTATAACCAAGTCCTGCGAAGGGAGCTTTGTATGCAGGCTGTCACGGATAACAGTTACAACAGGCGACTCTAATTTTTTAAGCGCCTCCATTGCGCGTTCTGCGCGGTATTCCTGTGTAAAACCGATGGTTGCGTTTAAAAATACAATTAAGATAATCACTACAGTATCAGTTACATCGCCTGTAGATGCAGAGATAATCGCTGCTACAACAAGGATTAGCACAAGGATATCTGTAAACTGTTTTAAAAATAAAAGGAGGGGTGATTTTTTTTGCGCCTCTTTTAATAGGTTCGGGCCGTATTTGGCGAGCTTTTCCTTTGCCTCGTCTGATGAGAGGCCGTTTTTTCCTGTGCCGAGTTTTTCAAGCACTGTCTCTGTTGTTAGCAAATGCCAGTCGGGTTTCATTTGTTAAGTCCTTTACCTGTCATTGCGAGGCTGACAAGGTCAGCCGAAGCAATCTCAAAACATGCCCCGCAGACACTTTGACACTAAGGTATTTTAATATGGATTGCTTCGCTTCGCTCGCAATGACGCGATTACTTATAATGAAAGGGACTCGTGACTTTTTGATGTTAACGGCCAGTCAGTATCCCCAATATCTCCTTATATCTTGCCCCTGCCTTTTCTATAATATCTTCTGGCAGCGCTGGCCCTGGCGGCTGCTGATTCCAGTTTAGGGTTAGAAGATAGTCCCTGATTATCTGCTTGTCAAAACTGTCCTGTCCCTTTCCGACCTGATAATCCTTTGCAGACCAGAAGCGTGAGGAATCAGGCGTCAATACCTCGTCAATCAATATAAGCTCATTATTATATGTGCCGAATTCAAATTTTGTATCTGCTATTATAATACCTCTTTTTTCAGCTAAAGCGCCGGCCTTTTTGTAAATTTGTAAACTTATATTTTTTATCTTTTCAGCCGTCTCCTGGCCTAAAATCTTTTTTGTTTCTTCAAAGGAGATATTTATGTCATGCCCCTCATCTGCCTTTGTGCTTGGCGTAAAAATCGGTTCATCAAGTTTAGAGGATTCTAAAAGTCCTTCCCTTAGTTTTATTCCGCATACTGTTCCTTTATCTTTATACTCCTTCCATCCGCTTCCTGATAGGTAGCCCCTTACAATGCACTCAACAGGCAATGGCTTTGCCTTTTTTACAAGCATGCTTCTTTCTTCAAGCTGGTCAGCATATTTCTGGCATACAGCAGGAAAGTCCTTAACATCTGTTGCAATGAGATGATTTGAAATTATATCTTTCATCTCATTGAACCAGAAGATAGATATTTGTGTCAGTATCTTTCCCTTCCCCGGTATACCATTGGGAAGGACAACATCAAATGCAGAGACCCTGTCGCTTGCAACGAGTAAAAGAAATTCGCCAAGGTCGTATATATCCCGCACCTTTCCCCTGCGAAGCAGTTTAATGTCATTAAGATTTGTCTGTAATATCACCTTTTCCATAATTGACTCCTTTATGCGAGATTGCTTCGTCGCTTACGCTCCTCGCAATGACAGGCGAAGGGTATTATTATTCTTTTTGTCATTGCGAGCAAGGCGAAGCAATCTTTTATTTTGACACCGTGGCCTTTTATATATAAGTATAATTTTTATGGAAATCTATTTAAACATAAAGATTAGTTGTGTGTCAATAAAAACAGGTACTTTACCGAAGTTGATATTTATGGTATAACTGTAGGGAAATGGACTACCAGAATACAATAAACTATTTATACAACCTGCAAAAATACGGGATAAAGTTCGGGCTGGAGAATACCAATAAGCTCATGGCCATTATGGATAATCCCCATTTAAAGTTTAATTCCATTCATGTTGCAGGGACAAATGGCAAAGGCTCTGTCTCTGCCATGCTTGCATCTGTGCTAAAGGAGGCTGGGTATAAGGTCGGGCTTTATACATCTCCGCATCTGATAAATTTTACAGAGAGGATAAGGATTAATGGAAGAGAGATTTCAGAGGATAAGGTGATAGAGCTTACTGATGAGATAAGAAGCAGGCTTTTTGCGAGTGAGGTCAGCGACTGCAAGGAAGAGAGATTCACGCCTACTTTTTTTGAATTCACAACCACCATTGCCTTTACATATTTTGCAGAGGAAAAGATTGATATTGCTGTTATTGAAACAGGCATGGGCGGCAGGCTTGATGCAACAAATGTAATAAAGCCGATTGTCTCTGTAATCACGCCGATTGACTATGACCACAAGGAGTTTCTTGGAGATACTATCCAGAAGATCGCCTATGAAAAGGCAGGGATTATAAAGGATAGCGGCATCGTTATTTCATCGCTTCAAAATGATGAAGCGCTAAATATAATAAGGGAAGTGTCCCTAAATAAGAAGGCGAGGCTGTTCTTAGTTGGCAGAGAGTGCTCGGTCAGGGAGAATGCCTGCTCTATTGATGGGTGCAGATTTGATTATCATGGGCTAAAAGAAGATTTTAAAGATATTGAAATCGGCCTTGCAGGAAGGCATCAGATAGTAAATGCTGCAACAGCCTTATTGACATTGGAGTTATTGAAAGAACATGTAATTAAAATTCAAAACAGTGCAATAAAAAACGGACTTAAAAAAACAAGATGGCATGGAAGACTGGAGATTGTCTCCAAAGAGCCTTTGATTATTCTTGATGGCGCGCATAATCCTGCTGCTGCAAAGAGGCTTAGGGAATTTCTATCAGAAAACTTTCACAACAAAAAGATTATATTAGTCCTCGGCATTCTCGCTGACAAGGAT
>JAHFEP010000118.1 GCA_023248415.1 Nitrospirota bacterium | reverse complement strand
AAGAAAGGAATAATACTCAGCATGGTCTTAAACTTCTGCTGTGTTTCATTATGCCAGTCCATAAAATTCCTCCTTATGAAAAATACTCCTTCATTGCCCTCAATATCTTCTCCAAATTCTTATTGTGCAGCCTTTCAAAAATAAATCTCCATGCAAGCTTATTAAAATATCCGTTGACATCAAAGTCCATCACTACCCTTACCTCTACACCTTCTTTCCTCGGTTCAAGGATTACAGAATCTGTGCCTGAAAAGATGCCGTTTAAAAATCTTCGTGTAACCTCCTTGTTCGGCGCAATAGAGATAACCTCCACATCCCATTCAGGTGCAAAGGGAAGAAGAACCTTCTGATGGTATCGAGTGCCGACTTGAAGAACCCCCTCACCCTTTCCCTCTCCCGCAAGGGGAGAGGGAAAATTTGATAGCCTTGTATACCTCATCAGCGAGTCCTTTGGCCACCACTCTGCCTCACCCCAGAAAAGCGCCTGCTGAAAGACCTTCTCTATATCTCCCTCAATAATAATAGTGTGACTGTTAATCATAACTTACATGGATTATGTCATTGCGAGCGAAGCGAAGCAATCTTCTAATCCCCCTTTTGTCCCCCTTTACTAAAGGGGGAGATATTAAATCCCCCTCTTTTCTAAAGAGGGGTTAGGGGAGATTACTGTGTCTGCTTCGTTGCTAATACTCTTCGCAATGACATATAAAAATACCTCTAAACTGCAACCCTCTGTTCTTCTATCCCCAGCTCCTTCAGCCTCTCCTTCACCTTTGGCAAAAATATACCCGGAGTCTCTGTGAGCCAGCCTTTTAACACATCATCCCTGATAATGGTGTTTGACCTTCTCTCCCTCGCACCCTTTTCAGCGCCAGCCTGAGTCTTTCTCTGTGCTATCTTTTTTAAGAGAGACGGCACTGCCTCTAAAATATCCTCATGCAGTTTTCTTGCATCAGCCTGCCACACAAGCTCTTTGTCTTCGTAATACTCCTCCTCTTTCTCAAAAACCTTACCGCTCACAAGGTCATCCAAAAATGCGTCATACTTAATAAGCTGCGCCTTTAATTCATCTTTCTTTATTCTCACTGCCTTATCTGCAATATTGTAGCAATATCTGCAGTCATCGCAGGATGTCCTTGCACAGTCCATTGTCTTAAAAAATTCTATAAAGTCTGATGGTATCTTTTTATTGTCAATCTCAATCAATTCACTCACAGTCATATCACAGCAGTCTGCAAATGCCATAAGCTTATCTGTATTAACAAACTCCTCACGCATAAGATATTTCAGATTAACAGGCAAAAAGGCGCCGCGCTTTGGAAGATTCAAAAGGTCAACAAGGTTTCCATCATACCTCTCCTCTGTATATGCCTTTAGATAAGAAAGGAGCATATCTGTTGTCTTGTACCTGTCAATAATCTTCAGCTTGTCAATCCCAATATTTTTATAGTGCCTCACATCCTCCGGCCTTATCCATCTTGTCTTTATCAATTCCTTCGGGTCAGCCATCTTCTGTTTTGTGCAGGAAAAATAGCAGCTATCTATCATAAATCCCTCGCTCACATGGCCTGCCTGCGAGCCGTGCGACATGGTATTTGAATGATTCAATGTCTGGTGGCAGTCAAAGAGGCATCCGGGATTTGCAATCAAAACAAGCTCTCCCTTATATGCCTTTCTTATTGCCTCAAGCATCTTAAAGTCCCTTGTTATGTCCTCATCAAGGATAATAGAATCAGCGCCCCACTCCTCCCAGTATTTTGCGGTTCTTGGGGTATTCACCCTTGCAAAGCTTGAAATTTTGACCTTTAAACGCGGAAACTGCTTTTTAATAATCTGGAGCAAAAATGGTATTGTAACAGTAACAGCATCAACACCAATGCTGTCTATCCATGCAATATGCTCAACTATCTTTTTATTCCCTTCACGCTGATATTCCATGTTGTCAAGGCATGAGGCATTCAGAAGAAAATTAAATATCAAGCCCTTCTTATGAGCCTCTGCAACATATTTCTCAACATACTCTGGTGTTGTCTCAACAGCAACAAATGATGCCCGACCCCCTGAAACAGGGCTGTTCGGCATACCGCCAAAGAGTTCATCAGCAAGACTCCCTGCCACGCCGTCTATCAGCGCAGGATCCCAGTTGCAGGCTATTTCGTATTTCATTTTTACCTCCAAAACAGTGAATAGTGAACAGTGAATAGTCGTTAGTAAAAACTATCACTGACTTACAGGCATTTTATTAATCCTGTAATCATTCTATTAAGCTCGTTAATATCAGCCACAATATCCTTACATTGAACACTTCCCAAAAAACTTAATTGTTCAGAAATAATAATCTGAGTTTCAAGTTCTGCTAATGAGCCGAGAGCAATATACAAAAATTGCTTATATTCTTTATTATGCCTTCTCATAAAACCTTCAGCTATATTTGATGGAACCGATACAACAGACCTCCTCATCTGGCTAACAATACCGTATGTTTCTGTAGAAGGAAAAGAGTTTGTTGTTTGATAAACCACTTTTACCAATTCCACCCCTCTCTGCCAAATTTTCAAATCTTTAAAATTTCTTATTTTCTTCTCACTATCCACTATTCACCATTCACTATTCACTACTGATTATTTCTTCTGCGCACCTTCTGCCTGATTCAACAGAAGACGCCGTACACCCGCCGTTCGGCAGAACAGTCGCTCCAACACAGTAAAGTCCCCTTATCGGCATTCTATGACCTGTCTTCTTATACTCAATGCTCTCTGCAACAGGCGCAATACAACTTTCAAAGCCAATCTCATTCTCATAATCCTCTGATGTAACAATCTTCTTCCATACAAGGGATTTTTTAAAATTAGGTATTATCCTGTCTGCCATTTCTATTACCTTATCTCCCTCTTTCAAAATAATCTCTTTATTGTTTTCACCCCTTGGCGCAATAAATTTTATTGTGCCTGTGTAGCAGCCATCTGTCCTCTTCCCTGTTACAGCATCAGGCACAGATACTGTAAAAATATAGTCGTCTGGAAATTCTCCGTTATGCAAGGCTGAGAACATCTTCTTAACATCATCTGGAAAATAGCAGTAGAGGTGCGCTCCATTTATTATGCCTGCATCCATCTTAAATGCAGTAAATATGCTGTTCATCAAAAGCCCCGGTTTGTATCTTTTCACCCTATCCTTAAATTCTATTGAAAGCCCTTTGCCCTTTGTAAGATTAAACACAGTATCCTGAATCCCGCTGTTGCTTATAACAACATCTGCCTCAATCTCCCCATCTGATGTCTTCACGCCTGCTGCTTTGTTCCTCTCTATGTGTATCCTTTCAACACTTATATTCGTCCTGACCTCTCCTCCATTCTCTTTTATCACCTCTGATAACAGGTCAGGTATCCTTTGTGCGCCACCCATTGGATAAAACGGAAAATCATAGCCATAGGTTCTTCCAAAAAGCAGATTGAACCAGTAGCTCGGCATCTTATAGGGAAGGCTCCCTGAAAAAAAGGCGCCTATATTTAAAATATTTCTTAGTATATCATTATCTGCAACTGCATCAATGACCCTATCATTTGTTTTATATCTTTTTGAATAGCCCTTAAAAACTATCTCCTTCATCATCCTGATACCAAATTTAGCAATCTCTTTCTTGCTCATCCCGAATTCTGAGAGCTCTCTTATCAGATGAAGCCCAGGCGGTATTGTCATCACCTTTCCCTTGTTAAAGGACTTTACTGAAAAGCCTATTGGCCTTAATGCAACATCCTTATCAAGCCTTGCAAATGTCTTTAGCATACCTTTAGCAAAATAATCAGCGCCAACATCAAAACTAAAACCGTCCCATGCCCTGCTTGAGCACCTTCCGCCGATAATATTATTCTTTTCTATCACAAGAACCTTTTTTCCTGCCTTTGAAAGAAAGGCGCCTGCTGTAAGACCGCCAAGGCCAGCGCCGATTATAATAATGTCATAAACCTTATTCATAGTAATATAACTCAATCACTCCCTTACCCTCTCTACCTGCTAAATCCTTTAATCCCCCTCTTTTCTAAAGAGGGGTTAGGGGAGATTACATTACCATGCATAGAAACCTGCCCATGCTCTAATCCCCCTGTATCCCCCTTTAGCAAAGGGGGAGAGAAAATAAGACCCCTTCAGAAAAAAAAGAAAATGTTATCACCCTTGATAGACGGAACGCCTGTTCTACTACTCATTGGAATTACCACTTTTTAATAATTTCCCTTTTTACTAATTCTGCTGCCTTTCTGCCTGTCATAAATGCAGATGGGATGCCGCCTGGATTAAATGTCCAGTGGCCTGCAAGAAAGAGATTCTTTACAGGCGACCTCTGCTGCAGTTTATTTTGTTCATTTGCATCCATGCTCCAGCCTGATGATGCGCCCATGCTGTTTAATGTGTATCTGTGAAATGTCAGAGGCGATGCTGTCTCCTTTACTACAATATTTTTTTTAAGGCCATGTATGACCTCATCAGCAAGATTTATCAGAGAGTCTGCTGTCGTATCTTTCCATTTCTTGTAACCTTCCCTATCTTCTTTTCCAAACCATGGCCTTGCTGAATCATCAGCAAATGCGCCGATTATAACAACATGTTTGCCTTCAGGCGCAAGCCCTTTATCAGACAATGTCGGTATCCCTATTCCGATAAAGTCATGTCTGCCCTTTTCAGGAAAATACCACATTATAGGGTTGACTGATAGCTTCCTTAAATCCATATCAACACCAAGATACACATAGAAAAAAGACTCAGACAGCCTCCATGTTTTAAGGTTATCAAGATATTTTTGCGGCACACCCGCATCTCCATTGAACATCCCAAAGAATGTCTGCCTTGCATCTGCATTGGAGATTACTGTCTTTGCATTTATAATAGTATTGTCAGAGAGCATTACGCCCTTTGCCTGATTCTTTTCTGTAATAACCTTTGCAACCCTTTTGCCATACATTATCTCCCCATTCAACCTTTTAAAATTCTCAGACAGGGCATCTGATACCTTCTGCATCCCTCCCTTTGGATAATAGCCGTCTGCATTATAAATAACATTCCAGAACCATGAGAGCATCATCATTGAAACATTCGGAAATATAGCTGCAATCTTTAATATCCTTCTTAAATCTTCTTCATTTGTAAGGCTGTCAACAATGTCAGCGCCCTTCTTTCTGTAATATCTTGCGATATTTGGAAACCTCAGCGGAAAGGCAGCATTGAAGAAGAACCGCGCAAGAGTATTCATAGAGTCAGGGTCTGTCTTAAAAAGCCTGTACATTTCATTTGTAATCCTGCCCTGAATATCAAAGAATCTTTCTATGCCCCCTGCCTCTTTAGAAAATGTATCCTTTAAATATGCAATCGCCTCCTGCCTCCCTTTAGGGATAGTGTATCTTCCATTTGATGTTATCACCTCCATCAATGGATTAATCTGAACAAACTCTATCTTCTTCTCAATGCCAAGCTCCTGCAGGATTTTATAGATAACCCCGTCCTCGCCGCACTGGCTTATCCAGTGAACAGCAGCGTCAAAATTAAAACCCTTTCTCTCAAAGGATGACAAACAGCCTCCGGGCCTCGTGTGCTGTTCAATGATAAGCGTTGAGCAGCCGTCCTTTGCAAGAAAATTCCCTGCTGTAAGCCCGCCAATGCCGGAGCCGATGATAATTGTGTCATAAATCTTGCTCATAATTGCCAAATTATATAAATTTAAAAATCAAATATCAAAAATCAAAATTACAATGTAAAATTCAAAGATAAAGGAATTAAGAAATTTTAAATTTTGAGATGTCATTTTGCATTTTGACTTTTAAATTTTACTTTTTACTCACCCTCCTCCAGTCCGCCTCAAAGGTGTTCTTTAATCCCATCTGCATTGATAATCCTGCAATCATTGTTCCAAGCGAACCGGGCCTCAGCCTTTTCATTATACGGTTGTATGTATAGGCGCTTCTTCTCAGCTTATACAAAAGTTCCTCCATCCTCCTCTGTTCTATCTTCGGATGTTTGTAAAGGCTGTGGCACGCATCCCAGTTCTCCCATGAATTGCTGTGATAGAGCCTGCCCTTATATTCATCCCACAATGCTGTGCCAGGAAGAGGAACAAGCAAAAATGGAATTGGTATCACACCTGTCTCATCGCAGAATGCCAATGTCTTATCAAATGTATCCTCTGTATCAGTATCAAAGCCAAGGACAAAGAAGCCAATTACCAATATACCGTAAGACTGTATCTTTTTTATAGCAGACTTTATCCTTTTAAAATCTATTTCCTCTGTCTGGTGCTGCCTGAGCTTTGATGTAACACCTGTCTCTTTTAGCGTCAGCTCATTTACTGATTCAATGCCGACAAATACAGCAAAGAGCCCGCTGTCTGCTGCCTTTTTCAGCACCTTATCTCCGTCCCTATCGTATCCAATAGAAAGCGTGCCTGCGCCATGCCATCTGTTGAAGCCCTTTTTCTCTGCAATCCTTGAATAAAGCTCGTATCTGTAATCAAGGTCATTAAAAATATCATCGTCGCCGAGGAACCAGAACCTTCCCATTGTCATCAGCTCATCTACAACATCATCAACAGGCCTGTGCCGAACCTTATTTCCATAAAAGCCAGTTGTGCCGCAGAATTTGCAGGCATAGGGGCATCCCCTTGTGCTTACAATGGAGTCAAAGAGGTATCTGCTCTTTAACAAATCCCTTCTCGCAAATCGCACACCGTGAGAAAGGTCAGGCCTTCCTGCTGCAATGAATGTATCCTCTTTTGGAAGCTCCTTTGTATCATAATACCGTCCTGCAACATAAAATCTCTTTGCCCTTCCATGCTGAAGGTCATTAAGAAACCTCGGCCATGTCTCCTCTGCCTCGCCGATAAATACAGCATCAGCATATCTGGATGATTCAATCGGCATTGCTGATGTATGATGCCCGCCTAACACAACCTTTGCCCCCTTTTCCCTGAACCTGTCTGCGAGCATGTATGACTCATTTGCCATCGGTGTCTTTACACTGATTGCAACAATATCAGGCGCATCATTATAATCAATCTTCTCGCGGAGCATGTTCACAAGCTCCACATCAATCCCCTTTGGCGTAATTGCTGCAAGATACGGAAGCACATAGGGGACAGTGAAGCCCATTGCCTTTGGATTGCCTTTATGCGTTGGATATATTATCTTGAGCCGCATCCCTTTTATATCCTTCTTTCATCCACATTGGCGTATCCACAATCGGATGAATCTTCTTATGGAGATATTTCATTGCATAGTTCATCACCACAAAATATAAAAACTGCGGTGTGCCGATAAGCCTCTTCCATATTGATTTATGCGACAGTGTCCTGTTCCAGAGCCAGTTGACGCCATCAAGCAATTCTTCCGGCTTCATTTGTTTGGGTTTAAACACAACATGCGTGCAGTCATAATTGTCCCAGTTCCTGTCAATAATCCTTCCCTCTGCCTCAAGTTTTTTATGTAAAACAGTGTTAGGAAGCGGAGTAGAAATCAAAAAGAAGGAAGAATCAATTTTATTCTTATTTATAAACTTTAGCGTCTTTTCAAAAACAGAGACATCATCAGAATCAAGCCCAAAGATAAAACTCGCCATAATGCCAATACCGTGGTCATGGATTTTTTTTATCTGCCACTCAAAATCTGCTGCCTTGTTAAAGCTTTTTCCCATCTTGTTGAGGTTGTCCTGCGATACAGATTCAAAGCCGATTGCGAGGCTCACGCATCCGCTCTTCTGCGCAAGCTTTAATAATTCGTCATCCCTTGCAATGGATATTGTAGAATAGCTCTGCCATTTCACCTTGTAAGGAATAAGCATATTAAAAAGCTCCTTTGCATAAGCCTTGTTGCCGATGATGTTGCTGTCAGCAAAGAATATGGCGTCGCGGGGATAAGGCGACTTGAATCTTGCAAGGCCTTTTCTTACAGGCTGCTCTGAAACCATCTTTATCTCTCTTTCAACATCCTTTATCGGCCGGTATCTGAACTTTCCGCCGTAGAATGATGAAACAGCGCAGAAGTCGCATGCAAAGGGACAGCCGCGCGATGTCTCTATAATCTGAATAGGAAAATATTTTTTTATATCTAATAAGTCCCTTCTCGGTATCGGAAGATTCTCCATTGAAGGATGGTCGTCTATTTTATAAAACCTTTTCATTTTGCCGTTTAAAAAATCCCTGCACAGTGTTGGCCATGTACCTTCTGCCTCGCCGATTACAACTGCATCTGCATGTTGTATTGCCTCATCAGGCACAGAAGAAGGGTGTAGTCCCCCGAGCACAACAGGTATGCCCTTTGACCTGAATCTATCAGCAACCTCGTATGCCCTCATTGCCATTGGCGTCATAGATGAGATACCTACAAGGTCAACATCCATATCAAAGTTGATATCCTCCACAACCTCATCCACAATGGTAATATCAAAATCATCAGACGTTATCGCTGCAACAGCAGGTATGCCTATTGTTGGATAGGCAAATTTAAAGTCCCTTCCCATTGCAGTATTCCTGCCCATTGGCGTAATGAGCAGTAACTTCTTCTTAGGCATTATGACCTCCTTTTTTTATCCTCTCTATCGTCATCTTTTGATACTGTGTCGGCTCAAAAGGATTCTCAGGCCCGTGCAGCTTTTTAAAT
>JAHFEP010000286.1 GCA_023248415.1 Nitrospirota bacterium | reverse complement strand
CTGAATATTCTTTTGCTACAGCATCATACACCCGTCCTATTTTATGTAATTTTTGTTCCATTATCATAAGTCAAAAAGATTTTCTCACCTGACGGCGTGGAGCGACAGCAGAACACCGGGCAGGTGCAGAAAAAGGTTAAGTGGCATTGTCAAAAAGAAAAGAAAACTCTTCATGGCAGTTGCTTTTTATGAATTGATAAAGCTGCCTATCCCCTTCAGGAGTATTGGAATGTTCAGCTATGCACAAATAATAATTTTGGTTTTCATGTTTTGAAAATATCAACCACTCTCCAGTGCCCGCATTTTGAGATATTCTTTCTTGAAATGCTATAAATGTTAATTCATGCGCTAAAATGCCAATTTCTTTTTCTTCTAAATATTCTGAACCTTCTTCTCTAAACCTTCTAAAAAGATCTTCAATTTTTGTCCTGCCGGTATTTGAATGAAGATAATTTATTAAATTTTTGGGGACAAACCTGGCATCAAAAAAATGTTTATGCCAGAATAGATTTAATGGGGGTCGTCTAAATTGGGCGGCCTCTTTGGTCATTGTCTTTTGGCACAATCCTTCTAAAGATCTTATTTCATCCAAAATCCCGTAAATGGAAAATGATCGATTTAGATATGCATGATATAATTGATGCTTTAATAGATTGCTGATCCGCGACAATTCAAGTTGGAAAAATCCAACATTTTCTTTAACAAAATTGTCAATTTCATTAGTTGTATATTGTTTTAAAGTTTCAGGTACCATAATTATTATTCCACTTAATGTGGTGCTCTGTCCTTGCGTGTCCGCTTGAAGGCATAGTTGGGTGCATTACCCGTGACGTATCTCGACGATCTTTGTTGATGCCCATGGGCCGATCCAATATGTAATGCCGCCCAGCGCCAGACCAACCAAAATCCCCACCCAGCCTACTAACACGAGCCCCAAAAAAGGTGATATGACCGTGATGCCAATGACAACTGTTAACACCTTTAGATTTTTCTGATAGTACTCACGGTGAGTCTGCCATTGAGCGCTGTCAGTTACCTCAATCGTATCCGAAACCACCACACTGATTTCTTGCCCCATCTCTCCGCACCTTGGGCATGGCCCAGTATGTTTCTTGGGTAAAGAAGCGTGACAATGACGGCAGCGATATTGCTGAGTAACTGTGTTCATTATTTTTGTGCATCCAACAACATTAGATAGTTTTCTATATAATAGTACTATGCGCATATTATACAGCCTGCCTGTCCCTTCCTGTCGGCAGACATGGGGCTGACAGGAAACTGCATAACTTCAAATGTTGAAAAATATGTGCATAACTTTATGAAGTATATATAATTGACAGAGCCTTTGTCAAGGCAGGCGGATAGTCTGGTAATGCATTATATCTTGTGCCGATAAAAGAAAAAAATTTTTCTATTAACAAAAAGAGGGTTTATAAGCGCTAAAGAATTAAATTCGTTTCTTCCAATAACGTGGTCTACGACGTAGGTGTGCTACCGTAATTATAATAATTTCCTCTGATTCTATACGATATAACATACCGAAAGGAAATCTCCTAATAAGTCGTCTTCTTAACTCACCTTCAACTTTGGGCCACATCATCGGAAACTCGGCAATTGAGGCAACGGCCTGCTCAACTTCTGAAAGATAGTCAATCCCTAATCCTGATGCCTGAGACTCATAATATTGTCGGGTTTAACAAGATTCGGAACAACTGCTAAGTTAGTCCTCCGGAAGGAGGAAGAAATGAGAAAGGGCAAATGGAGTGCAGATGAGAAGCAGAAAATAATATTAGCAGGGTTGAGGAATGAGACCTCAATAGCCGAGCTATGCAGAAATCATGGTATCAGTGATGCGCTATATTATAAGTGGAAAAAAGCCTTCTTAGAAGGCAGTATTAGTGGGCTTAGAGGTAATGGCAACGCAGGAATCGCTGAGGCAGCACTAAGGAAGGAGAATGAAGAGCTAAAGGCAATGATAGGGGAGCTGACAGTAGAGAACCGTTTTTTAAAAAAATACAAGGGTCATAAAGGACTACAGGATGATAGAAACGGCAAGGAAAGAAGAACATCTCCCAATCAATTAAGACATGCAGCGTACTTGGGCTGAGCAGGACTTCCTACTATAGGAAGATGTATGGTCTTGCGGGCTACCAGAAGAGAGAGAAGGCTATAGCGGAGATAGAACCTGCCAAGAAGCGAGTAATTGAGAAACTTTCATTGGTGGACCCTGAATATGGCCACAAGAAGATATGGGCATTAATGAGATTCAGGCATAACATTGAAGTAACGAAATATAAGACATATAAGGCTATGAAACAGATAGGGCTGCTTCTGCCATGCAACTATACCGAGGAACTAAGAGCTCAGATGCAGGCGAGGCAGCAATATCTTCACAAGCCACAGGGAATAAACCATCTCTGGCAGGTAGACTTTACGGAATTTCAGATAAGTGGTTCTGGGACATACTACTCAACAAATGTGCTGGATTACTTCTCAAGGTATGTCCTTGCCTGTCTTATAAGACAGAGTCATACAGCAGAAGACCTGATAGATGGCATAGAAATGGCAAAGGGAGAGGCTGTAAGAGTTCTTGGTGAAGGATGTTTTCCAGAGAAAGTATTATTGGTCAGTGACAATAGGCCTGCAATGAAAGCAAAGGCATTTAGACAATACATACAACAATCTATATTCAGGCATGTATATGCAAGGGGGCATCATCCACAGACCATAGGGATGCTTGAGCGGTTCAATCAGAGCCAGAAATACGAAAGGATATATCGTAGCGTAGGGAATACACTGATCCGATTGCTCCAGAGATTGATTTAGAGGCTTACAGGCTCAAATACAACACCTATAGGCCGCATGAGGCGCTGGGATACGATGTTCCCAGCTAATTATTATAAACTTAATAACATGGTAGGACTAACTTTAAACTCAAATTAATTGTTCCGAAATAGTCGGGCAGGACAGCGGAAAATATTGACTAAGCGGATTGCTATAGGATATAATGAGATTAAATATGGAAACAAAAGGAGTGACGGAATTGAAGAAAAAGGCTGTGGCATTGCTGTCAGGCGGATTGGACAGCACGCTTGCTGTAAAGACCATGATTGACCAAGGTGTTGAGGTTGTTGCCCT
>JAHFEP010000012.1:13986-26796 GCA_023248415.1 Nitrospirota bacterium | reverse complement strand
AAGCATCCACAAATAAAGAATAAAACCAGAATCATTATTGCAGACGGGTTGTTCGGTGTATTTGACAGGGGAGAAGGTGAAGGGAAAAAGGTGTGGAAGACTTTTAATAATGACTTTCCTAAAAGCATCTTTATTTCAAAAGACCCTGTAGCAATAGATTCAGTTATGGCAAGCATTATCATTAAAGAAAGGGCAAAACATCAGCTAAAATCACTGTCAACTGAATATCTCAATGATGCGATGAATAATGGGTTGGGAATATATGAGCTCAGCAGTGAATCTGGTAAATATTCTAAGATTAGATATAAAGAAGTGCTTCTTTAGCCCTTAAGTAATAATGAGTGTTCGTTTATTCATAGAAGAAGATAGAGAATTATGGGACAGTTATGTAATGTCCTCAAGCAGCTCTACCTGTTACCACCTGATTGGCTGGAAGGATGTTATTGAAAAGAGTTTTGGACATAAGACCTATTATATGCTGTCAGAAGGCGCTAAAAATGAAATAAACGGGATACTTTCTCTTGTTCAGATAAAAAGCCTTCTCTTTGGTAATTTTATGACTTCACTTCCCTATTTCAATTATGGCGGGATAATTGCCGATAATGATGAAATTCGCAGCCAATTACTGAGAGATGCCATACAAATTGCTGAAAAAGAGGGCGCAGGGCATATTGAGTTAAGAGATACATGCTGTGCTAACAATGGTCTTCCGATAAAAACAACTAAGGTTTCTATGAGATTGGAACTTCCACGGCAATCTGAAGATTTGTGGGTCTCTTTTTCTTCAAAGCTGCGGAGTCAGGTAAGGAGACCTGAATAGGAAGGGATGTATTCAAAAATAGGCAGAGAAGAAGAATTGGACAGTTTCTACACTGTTTTTTCTATAAACATGAGGGATCTTGGGACGCCTGTCTATCCCAAAAAATTTTTTAATAATATCCTCAAAGAATTTCCAGAAACCACATGGATATGCACTATATATACAAAGGATGAGCAGCCTGTTGCTTCAGGTGTTCTCGTGGGATTTAAGGAGATGTTAGAGATTCCATGGGCTTCGTCATTAAGAAATTATAATAATTATAGCCCAAATATGCTTCTTTACTGGGGTGTGCTTAAATTTGCCTGTGAAAAGGGATACAAGGTCTTTGATTTCGGCCGTTCCACACCAAATGAAGGGACATACAAATTTAAAGAACAGTGGGGGGCAAAACCTCTTCAGCTCTACTGGCATTACTGGTTGAAAAATGGCGGGCATTTGCCCGAGCTTAACCCAAAGAATCCAAAATATCAAATAGCCATAAAAATCTGGCAGACATTGCCTGTTGGCCTGACAAGGCTTATTGGCCCGGCAATTGTGAAAAATATACCGTGAACCTCCACCGCACCATACCTCCAACTGCAGCGCCGATTAACTTAAAAAGTCTGTTACACGGTTTAGCAGGGATTTTTATGGGTTATAAATACAGTAAAAATATAGAAGAGGAAATAAGAAAATATTTTGGTGTTAAGCATGTTTTTCTGGTTTCTTCGGGAAAGGCAGCGCTGGCCATGATTCTCCTTGTTTTGAAATCGTTGTCTCATAAAAAAGAGGTAATTATTCCAGCTTATACATGTTTTTCCGTCCCCTCGGCTATTTTAAAAGCAGGTTTAAAAGTTTCTTTATGCGATATCAATCCTTCTGCCTTTGACCTTGATTATAATCTTCTAAAAAAAACAATAAATAAAGATACCCTGTGTGTTATACCAAATCACCTCTTTGGCATCCCTTCAGACATGGAGAGGATAAAAGAGATATGCAGAAGTAAAGATATTTTTATTGTAGAGGACGCAGCGCAGGCAATGGGAGGCCATTACAATGGCAAAAAACTCGGCACACTTGGGGATGTTGGCTTCTTCAGCCTTGGCCGCGGAAAGAACATTACCTGTGGCTCAGGTGGGATTATAGTGACGAATTCGGACAAGATAGGCAATGCCATTGCCAGAAAGTATGATAAACTTGAATATCAGAGTGTTGCAGAAGATGTAAAAGAGCTTCTCCAGATTCTGCTTTTGGCTATCTTTATCCATCCTGCCCTCTACTGGTTTCCAGCAGGTCTGCCATTTCTTAAATTGGGCCAGACCACATTCTATAAAGATTTTCCTATGAAGAAACTATCAGGGATGAAGGCGGGTCTTTTACATGGCTGGCAGGAGAGGCTTGAAAAGGCAAATCAGATTCGAAAAGAAAATGCAAAATACCTCTACAAAAGGCTAAGGTCAAGGTTGAGGTTAAGCAATGGAAACGCTCAATCCCCCTCTCCCCTTGCGGGAGAGGGACGGAGCCTGCCCCCGAGGTATTTATCGGGGGGTGAGGGGGTATATCTTCGGTTGCCGGTTCTTATAAACAATAGAGAAATAAGAGACAAAATCTTTGCTCTCTCAAATAAAAAAGGATTAGGCATGAGTTTCATGTATCCAGCGCCTATAAATGAAATTGAAGAGATAAAAAATCAATTTAATGGCAGAACCTTCCCCTCTGCCAAGAAGGTCTCTGAAAGGCTTTTAACCATACCAACGCATCATTTATTATCGGAAAGAGATAAAGAAAGGATTAGCAGCCTCTTTTTGGAAGGCTAAGGCTAAGGCTAAGGTTAAGGTAAAGGTAAAGGCGGAGGTTGAGGTAAAGGTTGCGAGGCTCGTTTCGGTTAGTGTCACAGGGCTACGGTATTTGTATTTAGCCGTTACCAAAAGACGTTACCGATACGGGCATCGTTACCGACTAACGAAAGACCTTCTTCTACTTAACCTTAACCTCATCCTTAACCTTCTTTAATATGAAACTCATAATCACCATAGACACCGAAGAAGACAACTGGGGGGACTTTAGCCCTACAGGCTATACCCTTGACAATATCAATAGGATACCTGCGTTGCAGGATCTGTTTGACGAGTTCAATGTCAAGCCGACTTATCTTCTTACATATCCTGTTGCAACAGATAAAAAGTCTATCTCAATATTTAAAAAAATATTAAAACAAGACAAATGTGAAATAGGGACGCACTGCCACCCGTGGAACACGCCGCCATTTGAGGAAGAAACCAATGAAAAAAACAGCATGTTGTGCAACCTATCCGTTGACCTTGATTTCAGAAAATTGAGAACCCTTCATAATGTGATTAGGAAGAATTTCGGTATTACACCTGTATCATTCAGAGCCGGCAGATGGGGATATAACAAGAATGTTGCCAGGAACATTTACAAACTTGGTTATAAGATAGATACCTCTATTATAGCGTATACAGACTGGACCGCTTCTTATGGCCCGGATTTTTCTGATATTTTACCAAAACCCTTTAGATTCTCCATTAAAGATATCACCTCAGAATTGTCAAATGGCCAGATGATAGAGGTTCCGGCAACTGTTGATTATTTATATCGAAACCTTGGGCTTAGCAACATTTTGTTTAAACTGTTTGCCAGAAACCCTATAAACAAAATGAGGCTGATAGGTATTTTCAATAGATTAAATCTTCTTAACAAGGTCTGGCTCTCACCGGAAAACTCAGATAGCAAAGACATGGTCAAATTGGCTAAGTCTATGAAGAGAAAAAACTACAATCTAATAAACATGTTTTTCCATTCCTCTACTCTTAAAGCAGGGGCTACGCCGTTTGTAAAGACCAGCGATGATGAGAAGCAGTTTCTCCAGCGAATAAGAGAGTTTCTAATATTTGCACGCGATGCAGGGATTGAATCCATAAAGCTGTGCGAGGCAGGGGAGGTAATGAAAGGCTGAGGTTGAGGATAAGGTTGAGCGAAATCCGAAATCCGAAATTAATTTATGAAACTTCTCTTTTTGTTTTCAATATGTTTTATTCTTTACGCCTACTTCGGCTATCCGCTTATACTGATGGTAATCTCTTTATTTAGGAATTACAATATTAAGAAAGGTAATATTACACCACCTGTCTCTTTCATTATCACGGCCTATAACGAAGAAAAAAGGATTAAAGATAAAATAGAAAACACACTAAAACAAGACTACCCAAAGGATAAATTGGAAATCATTGTTGCATCAGACTGTTCTACAGACAAAACAGATGAAATAGTGAAATCGTATCAATCACAAGGAGTTAAACTTATTAGGGTAGCAGAAAGAAAAGGCAAAGAAAATGCTCAGAAACATGCGGTAAAAGCGGCATCTGGTGATATCCTGATTTTCTCAGATGTGGCCACCATTCTTCAACCTGATGGCATATCCAATATTTTAAAAAATTTCAATGACCCTACAGTAGGCTGTGT
Organism: Nitrospirota bacterium; assembly: GCA_023248415.1. Taxonomy (GTDB): domain Bacteria; phylum Nitrospirota; class CAKKRA01; order 9FT-COMBO-42-15; family 9FT-COMBO-42-15; genus 9FT-COMBO-42-15. Next base: position 22,514 of record JAHFEP010000012.1, on the reverse strand, counting down.
CAGCAGTGAAGACAAGTTTATTGACCCTGATGGTAAAATCAGCGGTGAAGGGGCCTATGTGAGATATGAAATGTTTCTCCGCAATCTTGAATCTAAGGTTAATACCCTTGTTGGTTTGAGCGGTTCATTCTTTGCAGCACGCAAAGAGGTGTGCAGAAATTGGGCAATAGATTTGCAAAGTGATTTTAATACACTGCTTAATTCAGTGAAAATGGGCTTAAGAGGTGTATCAGATTCAGAAAGCATTGGTTATTACAAAAACATTGCGGATGAAAAAAAAGAATTTGACAGAAAGGTAAGAACAGTATTAAGAGGTATCTCTGTTTTTATGAAGAGACTGCCATTATTGAATCCCTTTAAATACGGCCTCTTTTCATGGCAATTATTCAGCCACAAACTCTGCCGCTGGCTTGTGCCATTCGCCATGATAATTGCTTTTCTGAGCAATGCTATCTTTGCCGGAGATTCTGGTTTTTATCAGATTACTTTAACGCTACAGGTCATCTTTTATTTAATGGCGTTGTTGGGAATAACTACAAACCTTTTCTCAAAAAATATTCTTAAACTTCCTTCTTTTCTTGTTGTAGTCAATCTATCCATTTTGAATGCGTGGTTTCTTTATATCAGAGGAAGGCGGATGGTTTCATGGAATCCGTCAAAACGTTAATTTAGCTTCATATTTCACAATGTTTGTGTTAATGTAATTTAAATAGTTTAATGTTAGGAGGTATTGTCGATGAAGAAAAAACTACATAAAGATCTTCTTGAGTCTGAATTAGAATCTTTGATTCGAATTGGATCATATGATAGCCGTGACGAGGTTATCAGAGACGCCATTAGAAATCTTCTTATTTCCAGGTCAGATCTGAGATTAAACATAGCAATAGACCTTTTTAAGAAAGGTGAGGTTTCTCTTGGGCAGGCATCTGAAAAAGCAGGTGTAGGTATTATAGAATTTAAGGACATATTGGCAAAAAAGGGTATCCTGCGGGAAGTCGGCAGCTTAAGCCCTGAAGCCCTTGAGAAGCAAACCAAAAAACTCAGGGAGCTTATCAAGAAATGATTGTAATAATAGATGCCGACATTATCAGTTGTCTTGCAAAGATAAAAAGATTTCAACTCCTTCAGAAGCTTTTTCAAAATGCTCAATTTATTATACCACAACGGGTTTATGAAGAAATAATCAGAGCTGAGAGGGAAGGATACACTTTTGTTGACAGCATTTTTAGTCTGATTAATGATGGAATTCTGGATTTGCCAATCTTAACATCAGATGAAATTCTGAAAATTAAAGATTTTGAAGAAAGCATGAATCTTCATTTTGGAGAAATAGAGGCAATAGTCCTTGCATTGCGGGAAGGCGCTATCTTGCTGTCCAATGATAGTAAGGTGAAAAAAGAAGTCCAGAGGCTTAATCTTGGAATAGAGATTTTTAATTTAGAAGACTTAATTTCTACATTGATTGATGTGGGTGAGCTTACTTCAGAAAATGATATAAAGCAATTGATTGAGGAGATAGAAAATAAAGACAGGGTGTTAATAAGAAATAAGATGTATTTGTTGCAGAAGGTGTCAAAAGGTTAAACGGGCATCGTTACCGTAACCGATAGACAAATACTCAACCTTAGCCTCAACCTTGACCTCTGATCTTTTGAAGATACCTTCTTTTTTCGTTCTTGTTAATCTGTCTATCTTGAATGCGTGGTATCGGTATTTCCGGGGGGAGCGAATGGTAAGCTGGAATCCGTCTGAGAGATAAACTTTGTAGGTCAAGGTTAAGGTTTAGGTCAAGGTCAAGGTCAAGAGATATTCGTTCACACGTAACCGAAACGGGCATTAACAGATTAATTGATGCTTACAGTTCAAAAATATAAAAAAGCAAGTAAGTATTGAAAAACCATTACATTTAGATTAAAATAATTAGCATGAAGACATTGAATCCTCCTATCTTGAAAAAAATAGTTACCTGCTATAAAAAGTATCTCAGTGATAATCTCATTTCAATAGTCCTTTTTGGATCTCGCGCCAGAGGGAATGCAAAAAAGACCAGTGATTTAGATCTTTTCATTGTTGCTGAAAAGCTTCCCTTAAGGCCTTTTAGAAGAGTTCTATACATCCGTAACCCCTTAATGGGTCAGTTTGAAGAAAAAATCTGTATTATTGCCAAGACATCCGAGGAGGTATTGAAAGATTTTCCACCCCTCCTTTTAGATATAGGTATAGATGGGATCATTCTTTATGACAGAAATGATTTCTTTAAAAACCTTCAAATAAAAATCAGAGACATTATCCAGCGGACAGGCCTTCAAAGGAAAATGGATAATGGAGAATTTTACTGGGAGTGGCAAACCCCCCCAAAGAAGGGATGGGAAATAACCTGGAGCGGTTATCGTGCACTTTAAAGACGATGCAGAGTATAATCTTGCAGAGGAAATCTATATAACCTATCTTAAAGAATCATAGGAAATATCAAGCATCCTAACAAGTAATATAATACTATGACCTTTTCCTTAACCTCAATCTCAACCTTAACCTTCTTTATATACAATGCTTAAGCAACAAATAAAATCGGCCATTCGCCAGATTATAGCCTCTATATATTATGCTGCTAATCACCCCTTGACACATCTTCAGGGAAAGGTGGTAATTCTGACATATCACAGGGTCATTTCAGTGAAAGAGCTTAACCAAAATTTTATTCAACCCGGAATGTATGTGCGTGCCGATGTATTTGAAAAACAAATGCAGTTCTTAAAAGAACATTTTCAAATATTGTCTTTTACTGAATTACTTAATCTCTGGAATGAAAAGACCTTTGATGAAACCAAAAGATATTGTGTGATAACTTTTGATGATGGCTGGCTTGACAATTATACTAATGCCTATCCAGTTCTAAAAAAATACGATATTCCAGCTACTATATTTTTGCCCACAGCCTTTATAAGTACCGACAAGTGGTTCTGGCCTGACAAGATTAGCTATTTGCTGATGAATTTTTGTAACAGTTCAAAGATTCATGAATTTGGTGAGTCTTTAAGGAAACTTTTGAGTAAGTATGATTGGCTGAGCAGCCTTAATATTGAGAAGATAGATTCAGCAATAGAAAGCTGCAAGAACTTGCCAGAAGAGGATGTTGATTGTCTTATCAGGGAAATGAGTAATATTCTTGGCCTAAAAATCCCTGATGAACGATTACTGATTAACTGGAAAGAGATAAAAAAGATATCAAAACATGGTGTCTCCTTTGGTTCTCACTCCTGTAATCATAAAATCCTTACAAAATTATCAACGACAGAAATCAAAAAAGAATTAGAAGATTCACTCCATACCCTTCAGAAAAAGAGGATAAACTATATCCCTGTATTCTGTTATCCAAACGGCAGTTACAATAAAGAAATTACCGTTATGGTAAAAGCCGCCGGCTATCAGGCAGCAGTTAGCACACATTTTGGTTTTGAAAATGATTTGCCGCAAGATTTATTCAGCCTAAAGAGAATCGGCATACATAATGATATTAGCTCAACAATTCCATTGTTTGCATATAGGCTTTCCAAGAAAGGTTAAGGTCAAGGTTGAGGTTGAGTGATGGCATATAATTCTTTTGAAGAAATGCCAGTATGGCAAAAGGCTATGGAGTTAGCAGTGAGTGTATTCAAGCTTACAGAGAAGCTTCCAAGAAAAGAAGATTATGGTTTGACTTCACAGATTAGGCGTTCCGCACTGTCTGTTCCTGGAAATATCGCTGAAGGATTCGGTAGAAAACATACAAAAGACAAGTTGAATTTTTACTATGATTCGCGAGGTTCTTTGGCTGAAACAAAGAATCATTTGATATATGGTCATAGAGTTGGATATTTTGATATTTTAGAATTTGAAGAGTATTCAAACCTTATTGATGATATATGGAAAGAACTGAATTCTCTGATTAACTCATTGTTCAAGAACACTTAACCTTAACCTCAGCCTTGATCTTAATCGACCTTAACCTTAACCTTAACCTTCTTCTTATGCCCTCAACCTGCAAAACAAAAGTTGTTTTGCATATTTTCTCCGGCGACCTTTGGGCAGGCGCAGAAGTTATGGTATATAATCTGCTCAGTAAATTAAAAGAGGAGCAGAGTCTTAAAATCATAGCGCTTTCATTAAATGAGGGGATTTTAGCTGGGAAGCTTAGGGATGCAGGGATAGAGACTTATGTTATTCCGGAAACACATAACTCCTTTGCTAAAACCTTACTAAAGGCATTTAATCTCCTGAAAGGAAGGGGAATAGACATTATCCATTCACATCGTTATAAAGAAAACTTATTAGCATTGATTCTGGCAAAAACAATCGGTGTGAAGAAATTAATTACCACAATGCACGGCCTATCCGAGCCGCCCTCAACCTCAGCCTTAGCCTTAACCTCAACCTTGCCCTTGCCCTTGCCCTCATCCTCATCCTTGTCCTTGCTCTCAACCTCAACCTTAGCCTTATCCTCTAACTCTGTTGGCCTTAAAACAAGGATAGATTATTTTATGCTGAAACATTTCTTTACCCATGTCGTAGCAGTCTCTCAGGAGATGAAAAAGACCCTGATAGAACGATATCGCTTTAACTCAGATAAGGTGGAGGTTATATATAACGGTATCCCTCTTTCTGTACTCAACCTTAACCTCAATCTTAGCCTTGCTCTTGACCTTAACCTTAAATCCAATGCTGCTTTCCACATCGGCACTGTCGGCCGTATGGTACAGGTAAAGGATTATAATCTCTTTCTTGAAATAGCAGCAGAGATAAAGAAAAAAGTAACTTCTAAATCCGAAATTCAAAATCCGCAATCCGCAATCCGAAATTCGCAATCCGAAAGTGTTCGTTTCAGCATCCTTGGAGATGGCCCGCTAAAAAATAAGTTGACACAAAAGGCAAAAGACCTTAAAATACAAAATTGTGTTGAGTTTTTATCTCCAATGCCTGACCCGTTTCCATACTATCAGTCCCTTGACCTTTATTTGAATACATCCCTGCATGAGGGTATACCGCTGAGCATCCTTGAGGCAATGGCCTGTGAAAAACCTGTAGTAGCGCCAAAGGTCGGAGGTATACCAGAGATTATTTCAGATGGAGAAAACGGGATTCTTGTTGAATCGCGGGATGCACAAAAATTTGCAAATTCATGTTTGAGGCTGATGCAGGATAAAGATATGAGGTTTACAATGGGAAAGAACGCTTCAAAAAGGATAGCCACATATTTCAGTAATTCAAAAATGGCAGGCTGTTACCAGAAGCTATATTTGGAACTGACTCCTTAACCTTGACCTTAACCTTAACCTTCTTAATGGCTTATACTTATGTTAGGCATAATAATTTCTAAAATTCAGAAATACAGGTATAAGAAATATATGGCTTCTCTAATTCAGAGAGGTCTAAAGATTGGTAAAAACTCTCATGTATTAGATGGGGCATTTCTGGACCCTTCACATTGTTTTCTTATATCTATTGGCGATAACTGCACACTTGCCCCTAATGTCAGGCTTATTGCCCATGATGCAAGTATGAAAAATTTTCTGGGTTTTGCAAAAATAGGCAGAATTAAAATCCACGACAACTGTTTCTTAGGGGATTCTGTAATGGTCTTGCCAGGGGTATCCATTGGCCCAAATGCCATAGTTGGGGCAGGTTCAGTAGTTACACATAATATCCCTCCCAATTCTGTTGCAGCAGGCAATCCAGCAAAGGTAATAACATCATTGGATGAATTTATGAAAAAACACAAAGAGAACAAAGAAAAGCACAGATGTTTTCCATATGAACAATTTAATATTGCTCTTATTTCAGAAGAGAACAAAAAAGAAATGATAGACTATCTCGAAAATAACATGTCCTATATAGGACGCAAGATGGTATCGCCTTCTGAAAAGTAGTGAATTACAGTTATTTTAAAAACACCTAACATATATATGAATAAATTTGATAATATTTTAAGTTTTGCAAAAGCCAACTGGCTTAACCTTATACCATCAATAAATGATATGAATGTTTTGAAGGTTGGAACAGACAAAATAGATAATATAAAGGCTATTATTTATTGTAATCCAAAATTGCTTAGCTGCATTGGGCAGTCGAATAATAATTTGAGGTCAAATTCAATAGTATACTATGAAAGTATTAACGATGTGCCTCTGGCTACTTTCGATTTGATTATTGTGGATGAGTCTAAATACTTGATTACAGCAAAATCATTTTCAAGTTATAGAAAAATCCTTATAAAACTATATACCGTATTAAAAAGTGATGGTGTAATTCTGCTCTGTTTACCTGATAACATTGGATATTTAAAATATAGATACTGGACAAAGAAAGTGCTTTCAGAAATGGCATTTAAATGGATGAGTTACTATTTCTGTGACCCATCAAGCGAATATCCCTTCAAAATAAGTCAATATTCTAAAAGCACAAAATGGTTAGTTGAACAACTACCAAATGTAAAGATAAGGCATACCACAATAAAAGAGAGTCTTAGAAACTTCCTTAAGAATATAGTCTTCAAAATAACAGATATATATAACCCATTTAGAGGGCTGATTGTGTTAACAGGTAATTCTGCTTTACCTATAACTTGTAATGATAATTTAAAGACTATTCTAACAAACTATTGCAAAGGAGCTGAAGCTGAAAAGCAGATTAAACCATTCTTTATTTATTTAGCAAGCATTAATCTATTAAAACAATATGTATTTATATATAATGAATTGAATTCAAATTTGTTGTTAGTTGTAAAGATTGGTTATAAATTGCCTGGTCGAATTGGAGATGTCAGGCAGGAGTATGAAAATTTACTTGCCATAAACATATGCAGAGAGATATTAAAGAGAAGGAATATTATTATTCCTGAAGCGTTAGGTTTTGAATCATACGCACATATTGGAAAAGATTTTACAGTTCAATCCGGTGTGCCGGGAATTTCAATAAGCAGTATTATGGATAGATATATCCGTCAAGGAAAAAGAGAAGATATATATAGGATATTAAATGAAATAGTAAATATCTTGATTTATTTACAAGAGGTATATGCAAAAGAAACTGTAAATTCAGAGGTTTCCACTATAAGCAGCGCTTATTTTAATAACTATAAGAGTATATCGTTTAGCGGAAAAGATGCAGCTACTTATTTAAATCAAGTACAGCATGGTGATTTTGCTGCAAATAATATCTACTTTGACATAAGTACAAATGAGTGGGGCATAATAGATTGGGAATGGATGGCTAAAGGCTTTCCACCTCTGTTTGATACCTTTTCATTTTTTACCTCTATTAGATTTATCAAAAATAGTAAAGCATATAATAATGAATTTGATAAATATTACCTTTCTTTTATTCATACATATTTCAGTAAGAATTGGTTTAGCGATTACTTAAAGATATTATTTGAGAGATATTGCAATCTTTCTCAAATAGATAAACGGTTTGTCTTTAGTTACTTTCTAAAATATCTTCTTTTTAACTGTAATAAATATCGGCTTTATTATAAGTTACCGCAATATCAATATCTATATGAGAAAATGCTAAACTATGCAGTAACTAACAAAAATGACTTTATATATCAAGGAAAGGAGTAACAAGTGCATTGCGATTCTTTAGTTTGTCCTTTATGTAAAATTAGTCTAACCAAAGATAACAAAGAGTGGTTATATTGTAATGGGTGTAGAAATAAGTGGTATATTAATGATGGTGTTCCACATTTTATAGACACAGACACTTATTGGGCAGAGCCAGGATTTACCAGAGAGGTTTTACAAGAAATAAATGAAAATTTAGAGCACGGTAATTGGAAAGATATTTTAAGTAGTCATAAGTCCTCACTTGTTCGGGAACAGTATACTTTTATTGCAAATTTAGAACGGGCAAAGTGGCATAAACTTATGAGCTTACCTAATAACAGTGTGGTTCTTGATATGGGTGCAGGAATGGGTACAATTAGTCATGCGCTTTCTCAACACTATGGGACTATTTATGCTGTAGAGTCTGTGAAGGAACGTGTCAAATTTATGAAATTAAGATTTAAACAGGAAGATTGTAGTAATATTGTTCTAATAAGGTCTGATATAGATCACCTACCTTTTAAAGAAGAAAGTTTTGACCTTATCGTGCTGAACGGTGTGCTTGAATGGCTACCTTTTAGCAAAAAAGAAGAAAATCCAAGAAAAGCTCAGTTGTTCTACTTAAAATTATTAAGAAAGTTACTGAAAAAAAATGGTTATTTATATATTGGAATAGAGAATAGATTTAGTTACGGTTTATTTATTGGTGCCTTAGACCCCCATATATCATTAAAATATGTCACAATCCTTCCAAGATTATTATCCCATATAATATGCAAGTATAAAATTAGGGATATTTATAGGCCTTATTTATACTCGCACAAAGGATACAAGCATTTATTGAAAAATGCGGGCTTCAAAAACATCGAAATATATAGTGTTCTTCCCTCGTACAATGAGCCTCAATACTTAATAAATATTAAAAACAACAGTAGTGCATTCAGAGAA
>JAHFEP010000012.1:0-13976 GCA_023248415.1 Nitrospirota bacterium | reverse complement strand
TTCAAAAAAGAAACCGGTCCAATTTATAAAAAAAATCTTATTAAAAACTAACATCTTAAAATATTTTGGGCATTCATATGCCATTATGGCGAAAAATGTCTGAGCGCAAGATTAAGATTATGCAAATTACCCATGACCTGAATTATGGCGGGCTGCAGAAATTGGTTGTGGATATTTCAAAGAACTTGGATAAATCAAGATATCAGGTTTCTGTATGTGTATTGAGGGAAGGGGGTCCTTTAGAAGAGGAGTTACTAAAGGAGGATATTAAAATAATTAAACTCCCACCTGCTAATAATGGAATTGATTATCTATCATTTTGGAAATTATTCAAGATTTTTAGAGAAGAAAGGCCTAATATTATCCATACACACAATACACAGCCTTTTGTTGAGGGTGGCATTGCAGCTATTCTGGCAAAGACGCCTGTACATGTTCATACAGACCATGGCCGGCAGTTTCCTGATAAAAGGCGGTATATGTTTGCTGAATGGGTGTTTTCCCATTTTGCGAATCAGATGGTTGCTGTTTCCGAAAATCTAAAAAAGGACATTTCTAAATACGAAAGTATAAGCCCAGATAAAATTAAGGTAATCCTAAATGGAATTGACGGGAATAAGTATAAAAACAAAATAGACAAAAACAAAAAGAGGCAAGAGCTTAATATTGATAATAGATATAACCCTATTTTAGGATTCGTTGGCAGATTATCTTCTGAAAAGGGTCTGACATACCTGATAAAGGCCATGAAGAATCTTGTAAAAGAGTTTCCGAATATCCTTCTCCTAATCGTTGGTGATGGGGGATTATTAGAAGAGCTTACTCAAGAGGCAAAGGCACTGGGGCTTGAAAATAATATCAGGTTTCTTGGCCCGCGGCCTGACATAAATGAAATATTGGGTATTTTAGATGTTTTTGTCCTCCCTTCCTTAAGGGAAGGTCTTCCATTAGTTCTGCTTGAGGCAGCAGCAGCGTCTTTGCCTATAATTGCAACTGAGGTAGGGGGAAATAAACAGGTTGTTACAGATGGCATAAACGGGTTTATTGTTAAACCCGGAGATGTTATTTCGTTATATAATGCAATAAAACAATTAATAATTGATGAGGGTATGCGTAAGGAATTTGGTTGTAAGTCTTTTGATTTGTTTATAAATAATTTTACGATAGACAAGATGATAAAAGAATACGAAACGATTTATCAGGATTGTTTAAGGTTAACTGGAAGGGAATAAATTGTCATTTGCAAGGAAAGCAGCAAAGTCAGGACTCTGGTTTGCGGGTTTTAGATTTACAACCCAGCTATTCTCATGGGTTGTTACAATTGCTATTGCAAGAATACTGGTTCCAGAAGATTATGGGTTGATGGCAATGGCAAGCATCCTTACTGGTTATGTTGAAATCTTCAGTGAACTTGGGCTTGGTGCAGCAATCATTCAAAAAAAAGAGATTACCAATGCAGAACTTTCAAGCACCTTTTGGCTTTCAATGATTGTTGGGACTATACTATCAATCGCCAGTTTTGGCCTGGCGTATCCAACTGCATGGATTTTTAATGAACCAAGAATCATTCCGATTACACAATTAATCTCTGTTCTATTTATAATCGGCGCACTTATGATTGTGCCATATAACATCCTGAGCAGAGAGGTTAAATTTAAGCAAATCGGGATGATTCAATTATTTGCAGTTGTTGTGGCAAGTTTATCAATGTTAATGATGGCAAAGGCAGGATTTGGTGTATGGACATTAATTAATGGCACTATCATTCTGAGGTGTGTAACAGTCATTCTGACATTTTGGGCAACAAAATGGTATCCAAAACTACATTTCCAGTTTAGTGAAGCCAAACCTTTACTGAAATTTGGAATTAGTATTGCTGGTTCAAGGTCTCTTTTTTATATTTTCCAGAAATCTGATAAACTTATTGTAGGCAAAATGTTTAATGCACAGTCCCTTGGCTACTATTCTTTTGCCATGCAGCTTGCCAGCATTCCAACAGATAAAATCGTGTCCATTGTAAATCAGGTATCATTTCCTGTTTTTTCAAGGTATCAGGAAGATGCAGCAAGAATTCAGGACATGTATTTAAAGACTACAAAATATATCTCTCTGCTAATTGCCCCGCTTTTCTTTGGAGGATTTTTCTTTGGTGATGAAATAATTATTGTACTTTTGGGTGAAAAATGGGCGCCGATAATATTTGTCTTTAAAATATTTTGCATTGCACAATTTATTGTTTCTATTACTGCAATTAATAGTGTCATACATAGTTCGCAGGGAAGGCCGCATTGGGCAATAAACTTTCATCTGGCAAATACTCTTCTAATGCCTGTTACAATATTTATCGTTGCGAGGTATGGTTTTAATGCCTTAGCCTTTCCATGGATAACTGTGTATCCACTTGTATGTGTGGGCTGGACATGGATTACTTTAAGAAAGCTAAACATATCAGTATCAAAATATCTGCAAGTCTTTTCCACGCCATTTTTAGCTACCCTCTTTATGATAGTTGGGATTTGGGGGACTCAACTTGCGCTAAATATAATTTGGCTTATGCCAAGAAGCCTTAAATTGATTCTTAGTCAGGAGATAGTTGCTGGAATAATTATTTACACTACATATTTGTTATTTTTTGAGCGGAAAGCTCTACTTGCTATATGGAATCTTAGAAAGAATTAAAATGGAGTAGTTCTGAATTGTGAAAAAATCAGATAACTGTAACGAGTTTATGAAGGTGAAAAAGAATATCCTGTTCATTAGTCCTGGTCCAACTATTAGACCTCATTCAGACCTGTATCAAAGCCGACTTAAAGAACTTTCTAAAAGCTTCAAAGGGTATATCTTTACAACATCTTCAATAAAAGAGGCATTTCCCATTGGCGATTTCACCTATCAATCCATGGAATTTAGTAATTCAAAGATTAGAATTCTAAAGTTTCTTTTCTTTTGTATCTGGAATGCACTCAAACTTTTAATTAAGGGGGAGAAAATAGATTTGGTAACTACCTATGATCCATTAAGCTCCGGAGTGATAGGTTTAGTGGTTTCCTACATACATAGGACCAAGTTTGCCCCACAAGTCAACGGGGTATATACATCGCCATCTGAGTGGGTGGATAACGCCGTTGCTATGGAAACAAAACTTAAAAAGGCTATCTATCCATTGATTATGCACTTTGTCTTAAAACATGCTGATGGAATAACACTACTTTTTAAAGGCCAGATTGATCCTTTTAAGAAAGTAATCCAAGACAAAATTATACACAATTTTCATTCTTTTGTTTCAATAGAAGATTTTAGAAATATTAGCGAGGATAAGGAAATCCTTTTTGTTGGTTTCCCCTTCAAAAGGAAGGGAGTGGATATTCTGATAGAGGCATTCAAAAAGATTGCTCCGAAATACCCTGAATGGAAATTGAAAATCTTAGGGTGGTTTCCGAATCCAGAAGAATTGAACAAGGCAATTGACGGACATCCACAGATTTATCATCATAAACCAGTTTTGCATCAAGAAATGCCTGAGCATATTGGCTCATGCGCTATCCTTGTTTTGCCATCACGGTCCGAAGCAATGGGAAGGGTGCTTGTAGAAGCAATGGCAGCAGGAAAGCCAAGGATTGGTTCTAATGTGGATGGCATTCCAACAGTAATTAATAATGGTGTGGACGGATTATTGTTTGAGCCGGAAAATGCAGATGACCTTGCTGAAAAACTGAATATGCTCATGAGCAACCCGGATTTAAGACGCAAACTTGGTAAGGCTGGTGAGATTAGAGCAAGACAGGAATTTACAAAAGAACAATATGTCAGGAATTTAACAAACTTTTATAATAAAGTATTAGAGAAATAAAATATGCTGACAAGCTATTTTCATAAGGTTAGGCAAAAATGCTGGGAGATTATTGACAGGGAATATCCAGAAAAAAAGGATAAATATGCTATTGTCAGAGACCTTGTCACAAAATCCATGAAAGATAATTGTGTTATATTAGATGCTGGTTGCGGGCATAGTACGATTATTCCAGAATATGATTATCCTAAAGTAATCAAAATTGGAACAGATATGGTTTTTGAAGATATTAGGAAAAATAAATCAATTGATTTTGGAATTCTTTCTAATATAAATAGCATTCCGCTTAAGAATGAATCAGTTGATATTATTATATGTAACATGGTGTTTGAGCATTTGCAGGAACCTGAAAAGGCTTTTACAGAATTGAATAGAGTTATAAAAAAAAATGGTTATTTAATCTTTATGACGCCGTGCATTTATAATATTGTGACGCTCATTAATAGAACTATACCCAATAGATTTCACAAGAAGCTCGGTAACTTATTAACAGGCATAAATGAGTCAGATATATTCCCTACGGTATATAGAGCAAATTCAATAAGAACATTAAGGAAATTATTAGGGGAAAATAATTTTGCAGAGAAAGATCTGGCCATGTACCAGCCTCCGCCATACGCATTCGTTTTCTCTGCGACAATATGTAAACTAATGATTCGATATTATCGTATTATAAATAAGTATAATTGGTTAAAGTTTCTCAGAGGTGTAATAATCGCCAGATATCAAAAAATATAAAATGAAGAAAGAATGTGAGTAATGTCAATAAATGACAGTTTCAAGCCAGCAACTTCTACAATGAAAGAAACAAGCAAAAAAATTATTAATACCCATAAGAATTGGTTTTTCTTTACTCTCTTCTATCTTGTGATTGATTATGGCCGTCCACAAGATGTTCTGCACATAGGATTTTTAAAGCCGGGGATGATTGCAATATTAATACTAACAGGTTTTCTCATTTTTAGTGGAAAAATGAAGGATGCTAATAGTAAACAAACAAGAATGATATGGCTTTTTATTATACTGCTTGGAGCATATATACCTTTTGCAAGGAACAATTATTTTGCATATAAAACAACAGAAAGTATGCTATTGTTTATGCCGTTTATTTTATCAACCATAATCTGTGTAAATTCTATAGAACGCTTAAAAAAACTAATCTTTGCTCTTATATTACTGATGATATATATATCTGGTTACGGCCTTTTACATGGTGGCAAGGGTTCTGGAAATTACTTTCAAGATGAGAATGACCTTTCATTGTATATAAATATGTGGCTTCCTTTTTGCTTTTTCTTATTCTCTGTTGAAAAAGAAAAGTTTAGAAAAATCATTTATGGCATGGGTATAATAACAGGAGTTATTGCTATTGTAGTTACTTTTTCCCGCGGAGGTTTTGTAGGTTTAGTATGCACCGCAATTATTGTATGGCTATGCAGCTCTAAAAAATTGAATTCATTGATTATCATAGGTTTATTAGGTATTATAGTATATATCTATGCTGGAGAAGCATACTGGCAAGAAATGAGCTCCGCTACTGATACTACTGAGGGCACATCTGCTGAGAGAATAGAGTCTTGGAAATCTGGATGGGCAATGTTCCTTGATAATCCATTTGGAGTTGGCGGGAATAATTTTCTGGTAAGGTTTCCAGAATATCAGACAGATTTTTTTAAAAGAGGTATGTGGGGCAGAGCTGCACATTCATTGTGGTTTACTCTTATTCCCGAGCTTGGAATTTTTGGAATAATAATATACCTCTCGCTTTTTTATTATAATATTAAAGATATTTTTTCCTTAAGAAGAGTGAAGATAGACAATAGTCTTGATTTAAAATACTTACATGCTTTATCATCTGCTTTTGTGGCATCAATTGCAGGTTATTTTGCTTCAGGCACCTTTCTTTCTGTTCTGTATTATCCGCATTACTGGTATCTTATTGCAATAATTGTGGCAACGGTAAGAATTGCAAATAATACCCGAAAGGTTAATGAGATATTAATACAAAGGTCAAATGCTATAGTTTGATATCTTTAAAAATCGTAGAACACTATTTCTATGCAAAACACTTATATGAAAAAAATAATGTTAGTTTTTGGCACGAGGCCAGAAGCAATAAAACTCTGTCCTTTGGTAAAAGAACTGGAAAAATATACTGATAAATTTAAGACTATCGTATGTGTAACAGCTCAGCATAGACAAATGCTTGATCAGGTTTTGAAGATATTTGATATTATACCAGATTATGACCTTAATTTAATGAAAAATGACCAATCGTTATTTGATGTTACTTCTGAATGTTTAATTAAAACAGGGGAGATAATAGAAAAAGAAAAGCCTGACATTGTCCTTGTTCAGGGTGATACTACCACAACATTTGCTGCAGCCCTTGCTGCCTATTATAATAAGGTGAAGATAGGACATGTAGAGGCAGGTTTGCGTACTGGAAATAAATACTCTCCCTTTCCTGAAGAAATGAATAGAAAACTTACTACGGGTATTGCGGATATACACTTTGCTCCAACACAAAAGTCAGAAGGCAATCTTTTATCAGAAGGGGTTTCAGAAGAAAATATTATAGTTACTGGAAACACTGTAATAGATGCACTTTTATGGGTGAGAAGAAAAATACAGGATGAGAAGAAAGAATACAAAGAATTGGATGGCATAGATTTTACAAAAAAAATCATACTTGTAACCGGCCATAGAAGAGAAAACTTTGGCCAGGAGTTTACCAATATATGCCACGCATTAAAAGAGATTGCAACGAAACATAGTGATATTGAGATTGCCTATCCGGTTCATTTAAACCCAAATGTTAGAAAGCCTGTATACAAATTACTTTCTGGTATCCATAATATAAAACTTATAGAACCTCTAAATTATGAACCGTTTGTCTATTTAATGGACAAGTCTTATTTTATTATTTCAGATTCTGGCGGGATTCAGGAAGAAGCCCCATCACTTGGCAAACCTGTGTTGGTTACGCGGAATACAACAGAAAGACCAGAGGCAGTTAATGTGGGTGCTGTTAAGCTGGTGGGAACAGTTCCTGATAGAATTGTCATAGAAGCAGAAAAACTTCTCAATGATAATGATTGCTATGCAAAGATGTCTAAGGTTCAGAATCCTTACGGGGATGGCCGTGCATGTAAAAGAATAATTGATAGCTTAGACAGATTTTTGCACTAAAGAGTTTATGCGTACGGATGAAGTAAAAGTCAATATATGCCATATTATCTCTGGCGACCTTTGGGCAGGGGCAGAAGCGCAAGCATATACATTGGTCAAAGGACTGTCAAAAAAAAATTCATTAAAATTGAATGTAATAACCCTCAATGGTGGGTATTTAACGAAAAAGATTAGGGATTCTGGAATTAAAGTTGATGTAGTTGATGAAAAGATAAACAGTTCATTGAAAATGGTTTGGTATATTTATAGAATTTTACGCAAGAAACATATTGATATTGTCCATACTCATGGGTACAAGGAGACCCTTTTAGGAGGATTTGCTGCAAGACTTGCTCGTATTAAGGGGATTGTTCGGACGCACCACGGAAAGGGTGTGATCTATGGCACAATCTATCATCGTTTTATTGAAAAATTAAATACCATCTTTTTTTCTGACAATCTGATAGCAGTCTCGGAAGATTTAAAACAATATTTAATTGCAAATAGGTTTCAAAGGAATCATATTACCGTGATTCACAATGGTATCCTCAGTGAAGAAACGAAGCCATCCATGTCTGCGGATAAACTTAAAAATGCACTGGAAATTGAGAGTGAAGCATTGGTGGTCGGAACTATGGGAAGAATGGTTGCAGTAAAAGGCCATAGATATTTCTTAGAGGGTGCAAGAAAGGTTTTGTCCAAGCAGGATAACGTAGTTTTTGTTATTGCTGGTGACGGTCCGCTTATGCAGGAATCGCAAAAGGAAATTAAACAGCTTGGTATTGAAAGTAAGATAAGATTAATTGGCTTCAGGAATGACCCATTTGATGTGATTAATATGTTTGACATCTTTGTAATGACATCTTTGCATGAAGGGATTCCAATGGTACTTTTAGAAGCGATGTGTCTGGCTAAGCCGATCATAGCTACAAAGGTAGGCGGGATCCCGGAGATAATATATGATCATCAGAATGGCTTGTTGATATCACCCATGGACTCTCAAGAGTTTGCTTCAACATGCCTTGAACTAATTGAAAACCGCGTATTGCGAAAAATGTTGGCAAACAATGCAAGAAAGGATTTTGTTGCTAAGTATGGTGTTGAGCGTGTGACCGAGGATACTGAGAAATTATATAAAGGCCTTCTATAGAATGCGAATATTATACATTTGGGATGCCGATTACCCTTGGGATATAAGGGTCGAAAAGATTTGTAAGGCACTTATGAAAAATGGTCACGATGTTCATATTGCTGCAAGAAATCTAAAAAAGTTGCCTGAGTATGAAAATATAGAAGGCCTGCACATCCATCGGCTAAAAGCATGGCAAAATGATACATTTAATTACCTGCTATCTTTTCCTGCTTTTTTTAGCCCCATCTGGAGAAGATTTCTTGATAATATTATTCGAAGTAACAGGATTGAATTAATAATTGTTCGTGATTTGCCCATGGCAGTAGCAGGAATATGGGCAGGGGAACGGCATAAAATTTCTATTATTTTTGATATGGCAGAAGATTATGTTGCAATGATTTGGGATATTTGGAGAAAGAGAAAATTTAGCGGACTAAATTTATTAGTCCGTAATCCCTATCTTGCAAGATATGTTGAGAGATATGTCTTTAAAAATTCCGATCATATCCTTGTTGTTATAGATGAGGCAATGGATACAGTGATAAAAGGCGGAGGAAGTCAAAAAAAAATAACAATAGTAGGTAATACATCCCCTTTAAACTGCTTTAAAAAATATGATATTCAAATGAATGAAAATCTTCAATTAATTGAAAAACGCTTTTCTGTAATTTATACAGGCGGCATTCAGATGGGACGCGGGATACAGATTGCTTTAGAGGCAATACCTGAAGTAATTAAAAAAATACCAGATTTTCTATTTGTGATTATCGGTAATGGATATGCAACTGAGCAACTTAAAAAAATAATAGAGGATAGGCGGTTGCAAGATCATGTGTTGTGGATTGGATGGGTAGACCATAAAAAGATATTTGATTACATCAGAGTAAGCAAGATTGGGCTGATCCCTCATTTTGTTACTAACCATGTAAACACTACTATACCGAATAAACTATTTGATTATATGGGATGCGGCCTTCCAGTAATTTCTTCCGATGCTCTCCCAATAAAACGAATATTGGATGAAGAGAAATGTGGTTTAACCTTTAAAAGTGGGGACGCCAATGCTCTCTCGCGAGCTATCTTAAAGATTTATAACACTGATTTTGATTATGGTAAAAGCGGCATCGAAGCTGTAAAACGAAAGTATAACTGGGAAGAGGATGAGAAAAGACTTATTCAGGCCATTAGATTATTTTGCTGAAAGCAGCATCTTAATAAATTAACATTTTGAATAAAGAGAGAAACTCATGAAATTTACTTTTGATCTTTTCAATGGTAAGCAATCACCATCTCAGAATTTTAAAGAATGGATTCCCGGATGGTGGTATTATTCTGAAGGGATACCGCTGCAAAGAGGTACTATGCCGAATGGAGATGAATGGCTGTCTGCGGGTTTCTTTCTAACAGAAGAAAGAATTGATAGTCTCATTCATAAGATGAGGGCCGAAGGAATAGAATCCTTATTCAAAGCAGACGGCCAGTTTCTTCTATCTCTTTACTCTAAGGAACAAAATAAAGTACATATTTTTCGTGATCGTACGGGAATTTTACCAGTAATTTATGCCAAGGGGGAAAAAGGTTTGGCAATTTCCATCTGGACAGGAAATGTGATTACATTATCGGGAATTAAAGCCTCTCCATCGCAAACTATTTTTGAACAGTTCCCACTTTACAGAATAAAAATTGCTCCGGACACACCTATAGAAGCAATTAAAAGCCTTTCAGCAAGATGCTCTCTGATAATATCAAATGAAACTATTTCGTTAAATGAACACCCGATGACTTTTCCTGAAGGCAAGCCATTTACTACTTTGCATTCTGCAAGTAGTTGCCTAGGGGAAATTCTTTCTCACGCAGTTAAAAAAAGAGTAGCCAATTGTAAAACTGTAGGTACTCTGCTAAGCGGTGGAAATGATTCCAGCTTATTGGTTGCGCTGGCTCGTGAGCATCATAGTGGAGATATTAAAACAGTATTTGTAACATTTGAGGATTACCAGCGGAATTATGGTAAATATGCACGACAGGTGGCAAATAAATTTCATACCCAGCATTCTGAACTTAATGTAACTGCAAGAGATTATCTGAATCTTTGGGCAGATACAATAAGTATTATTCAGGATCCGATAAATAGTCCGGGAACTATTGGGCAGGTAGCAGCTCTTAAGGAGCTATCGCTTTCAGCGGATGTGATGCTTATTGGAGAGGGCGCGGATACAATATTTGGTGGCCCGTATTGGGCTCCTATGCTACTGTTATCATGCTTTGGCAGTATTCTGCCCCCATTTATTCGAAGACCTATAAAAAATATGTCATCTATCATTAAAGGGAATAGTTTTTTAAGCAGATCATTGGAAAAGAGTTTGAAAGCACTGGGTACACCTTTAAGTAAATATATTCATTCAGAAATTGCTTTCGGAGATGAAAAGTTGATAGACCTCATCTTTGGTTCAGATATTTGGCATAAATCAGAAGAGAAATTTCTGAAGCAAATATCCGGGGATATGTTTGACAGTTTGTTTTTATATCTTATGCTCGATTGGCTTCCATTTTATAATGCGGCACTAAAAAGGTTGGGGTTTTATTTTGGTTTAATTTATGTTTTTCCATTTCTGGATTATGAATTAATGCAAAATTCATTAAGATTGCCAAAGCATCTTAGGTATCACTATTCTACAAAGAAGGCTGCTTTAAAAAAGTATGCCCAAAAATATTTTGATAAACAGTTTATTAACAAACCTAAGGAAGGTTTTGGGGTTCCTCTTAGCAAATGGTTCGCTAAGCCTGAATTCGCGCCTTTTCTTGGCCTGCCATTGGAGGAACGGAGTTTGCGCCGCGGATGGTGGAATGAAAAAGAGTTGAAACAAATAATTGAATTACATAGAGCAGGAAAAGGAACCGATAAATCCGCCGAGTCCATACCGTGGATAACAATCAACCTTGAGTTATGGGCAAGAATTTGTTTAGAAGGCGATTCACCTGATTTATATAAGATCAGTTGACATTAATACAAAACCTTAGAAAAAAGATTGTGATGAATAAATTTATAGCAAAGCACCTTATCTACTTCCCTATTCAATATATGCGGAGACAAAACATTAAAGAATGTTTGTCTCAGGTTATGGATGTGCAGTTTAAATCACTGCATGAGATAGAAGCATTAAGGGATGAAAAACTTACGAAGCTTATTAATTATACTTATCATAGTGCGCCATTTTATAGAAAGAGATTTGAACAAGATGGCATAAGGCCTGAAGAAATAAAAGGCATAGGAGATTTGAATCGGCTGCCAGTGCTATCAAAAAGAGAGATATTAGATAATGAAAAAACGCTTATTACCCCAAACTTTAACCAAAAACTGTATACAAGAAAGACCGGCGGCTCAACAGGAATGACCCTTCATTTTATGAAAGAAGCTCTGGCGCTTGCCTTAAATGACGCCATTATGTATCGGTGCTATAACTGGTATGGCATTGAGATTGGAGATAAACAAGTCCGCTTTTGGGGAGTTCCTGTAACCTCAAAACTACGCTGGAAAGAGCAGATTAAAGATTTCATATTGAATAGAATAAGAATATCTGCCTTTGATATTTCTGAATCATCATGTCTAAAACAATATGAGCGAATAAAGAAATTCAGGCCGGTATATTTTTATGGTTATACTACTGCCATATATGGCTTTTGTTTATTTATGAAAAAACTGGGCATTGATTTGAATTCTCTTAATCTTAAGGCAGTGATTTGCACTGCTGAAAAAATGTATCCGCATCATCAACAGCTTTTCAATGAGGTATTCAGATGCCCCATAGTAGATGAGTATGGGAGCAGTGAAAATGGTATTTTGGCCTTCCGATGCAAAAAAGGAAATATGCATATGATGACTGACCATATGTGTATTGAATTTTTGGATGAGAATAATCAGCAGGTTAAGGCTGGAGAACTGGGCAGGATTGTAATAACTGATTTGGCTTCTTATGCTATGCCGTTAATTCGCTATGATATTGGTGATATGGGAAGACCTTCGGATAAAGAATGTTCCTGCGGAGTTAACCTGCCTTTGATGGAAATTATTGAAGGACGGAAAGAGGATTTTATAAGAACAAAGGAGGGGAAACTTATTCATGCTGCATATTTGTGTTATACCCTTAAAGACGATACGGTGAGTGAATTTAAGATGTATCAAAAGGATTTACATACATTATTAGTTTATATAGTAAAATCGCCAGCTTTTAATTCTATTACTGAAAAAATGCTGGATAAAAAATTAAGAACTGCACTTGGAGAGGACATGAAAATTACCTTTGAATACTTAGACAGAATCCCAAGAGAAAAATCCGGTAAATTACGGTATTTTGTTTCAGAGATAGATAACTTATGAGTCTCTTGCAAACCTGTTTGTCATCCCCGAATGCCTCTATCGGGGATATGGTTTTTCAAGCACTTAGAACCAGATTCCCGCTCAGAATCGCTGCGGGAATGACAGAATTGGGACTTTTGCAAGAGCCTCTTATAATAAGAAAGGGTGCAAAATGAGCATATATCATATTGATAATAAATTACCTTCGCTCGCAGATAGTAACTTAGATATTGAAACAAAAGACCCGTCCTTAAATGGACAGATGGCCGGAAGTTTATTAAATGAATTTAATCTAAACTTGAATGATTTTAACAGACTGTTTTTTTTAAGGTATAAAATTGACTATATCAGCAAATATCTTTCATCAAAAAATCTTGAATTTCGCGTGCTAACGCATCCTTGCGAGACTAATACCTGTTTTGAGAAAGCTGAATTATTAGGTTCGTGGGATCCTTTAAATGTAATAAAGGCGTTATATTTTGAATATTCAGCAGCTAATTCACTTTATGCTATTGTCATACCGGAGACAGGTTGTTTTATCAATAGGGCAAGATTGAAAGATGTTTTAAATCTGACGGGAGATGGTTTTTTTAAAAAAGCAAATGTATTGCCGCAATATATGAGCTTTGGAACATGCTCACCATTTATTACTAAAGAAGATTTAAAAATAAACGGCGGGAGAATAGAAAAAATCATATTTGATTCCGAGACACTTCATGTCAAGAAAGATGATAAGACCCTTGATGACTTTTCGTTTGGGTTAGATCACAGAATATCAGTACAAATGAATTATTATCATTGTTATAAAATGTTGAAGAAAATATATCCGGATATTGTCGAAGAAAAAGAGATTTTGAATCTTTCATTCAAAGAGAAATTAATCAGAAACAATGGAAAAATTAACATCACCTATGAGTTTAATTCGTTAAACTTTCGCACTGCCAGATTTATTAATAGTATTCATGGGTATGGAGATGTCTCTATTATAAATGATTATATAGATGAGCTGGATTTGCCCCGTGTTTTAAATGGTTCATCAAAAAGCCTGACCTAAAATACATACCAAACTACGGTATTTTCAAATTTGTAGAGATTGGTATCTTAGCGCCTGTTCCTACAGAGGCAATATTTGCGCCCATATCCACGCCGGCCTTGCCAGTGCCCTTGGATGGAGAATTATTTGCCAATGTAAAATCATTTAATTGAGTTAGTGTGTTAGAACTGTTTTGGAATAATGGATTAGATGCCAGAGAATGGGTATCAGGATGTAGGCTGCCAATGATATCAGTAGTTGCCTGCCACGACGCAAGAGAAGAGTAGGTTAGTGTGCCACTCCACAGATGGGTTGCAACTCGAAAAGAATAACTACCAAATTGATTATAATCAGATTCAGCTATAGAATAGTTGCTATAGCCAAAAGTTAGTTGTCCGTTGGGAATCCCTTGGATAATATTATTATAAACTCTGAA
>JAHFEP010000011.1:15929-26831 GCA_023248415.1 Nitrospirota bacterium | reverse complement strand
GCACAACTGATAAGCCAAAATATGTTTTAAAGACAAAAAGGATACAGCAGAACATAATTAAGGGTGTTATTAAAAAAGGCGCAGAAAAAGGGAAGCTTGATGAAAAGGATGTAAGGGACATTCTTAAGGATATTCTAAAATGATTTTATCCATAGAAAAAAACTATGTTTTAAGTTTTAATTTCTTATACCTGCTTAATTATTCTTGTGCTATAATTGAATAAAATATTTGAAGAAGCGCAGATAATCTTTTATGAGAATAAACAAGAAACTCTTTTATGGAATAATAATTTTAATAATAATTGTCATTGCTGCAATTATTATTAAATTCTTTCTTGTATCTGAAAAGAGCAGGATATTAAAGGTCATCAATGAAGGCAAAGCTGCAGTTGAGGCAGAGGATGTTGATAGGTGCATGTCTTATGTATCGCTGCAATATTCAGATGATTATGGTTTAAAATATTTGATTGTAAAGAGGATACTAATAGATGTCTTTAAGGAGTTTGACGGTTTTAAGGTTTTGCCTGATAATATTGAAATAGAGGTAAATAAAAAAGAAGGCACAGCAGTCGCCTCATTTGACCTGAGGATTGTTGTAACTTTGCACAACCAACCGGGCTATTTAGTTGGTTCAACTGACAGCCCTGCCAAGATTAAGATGCATTTTATAAAAGAGAGACTAAAGTGGCAGGTTGTAAAGGTTAGTGGTATTAGAATACCGAATTTGTAGGGAGTATTATCTATGTAGGGGCAGACCTATGTGTCTGCCCTGATGTTAGGGTTAGGGCGAACACATAGGTTCGCCCCTACATTTTTTAGAATCTGATTTTTAAACTAACCCCTGTTGCCCAGTCAGTGCCGAGTTTTAGCTCAGCGCCTACTGCAAGGCTGTCTGTAAATCTGAAATCTGCGCCAACTATACCAAATATATCTGCCTTGCCCTCCGGGGCATAGGAGCCGTTTGTATAGGTTATCTCTGGTCCGCCATAAGGCGTAATCTTAAATTTATTAATATCAAAGGTCTTGCTTACCAATGCTGCAAAGTCAAATTCATGGAGCGACTGTGAATCAATAATATGACCTGTATATCCGCCGACAATTGCAATATCAATAGGTATGCTCCTGGTCTCTTTAATAATCTGATATTTTAGTTCAACACCGACGAGAAAGCCTATATCATCACCGCCGCTGTCTTTATCTACAGTAATAACACCTGCCTTCCCCTCAATCTCTAATAAATAGCCGAGCCCGTATCTGAGGTATGGATACAGGTATGCATACTTATAATCATAATCACCGTCGTCTCCATATCCTGCAGAGATGCCTGATTCCATCTGTCCCTGATTCAGGCTCTGGGCTGTTGTGAATCTGTTGTACATTGCTGATGCCGGATGAGCTGATACAATAAAGATTAGAGTAGATACTAATATTAACGTCCACCTTTTCATTATAATAACCTCCTTCTTAGAATGGAATTTTCAACATAAAAAAAATTATCTTTTACATCATAAGTCAAGGCAATTTTATATATACATAAAAAAACAGGAGCTTTTTAAAAGCTCCTGTATAGTTAGGGAGGATGGAACTACACTTAATTACACTGCTTGAACAAAACTAAATACCTGCTATCTTCTTAATACTTACTTCACATTCCTTATGAGAAGCAAAATAATCCTCTTTAATTGAATTAAATTTTAGAATCTTTGCGATAGTAGCTGCATTGGCACTCTTTCCTGTTTTTTCTGAGCCAATCCCTTCTGATTCCATATCCTCTTTTAACATGGTAACACATGATACAGGTACTGTTATTTGTATCATTTGCATGGCTCCTTTCTTTTCCCTGTTTAACATATTATGCATTTATTATGCCAAGGGTTATTTCAATCTTAAGATTGCGATAACTCATTGAATCATTAGAGTATTCTTGTAAAGATGTTTTATGGTGAATACCTTATGGATATATTAATATGTCTGAAATTGCCTACATTAATTTTCAAAAATGTACAGATTCTATTACAGTTCCTTAAATTCCCTTGGATTGATCTTAAACTTTCTGATTAGATTATAAAAATCTGTGCGGTGTTTTCCTGCCATCTTTGCAGCATTGGTAACATTCCCCTTATTTACCTTTAAGGTCAGCACAACATACTCCCTCTCAAAGTCCTCTTTTGCCTTTCTGTAAGGCTTAAACTGTTCATTGCCTCCTGCTGACGGAAGAAGGATATCGTCTTCAATAATCTTAGACTTTGCTGCCATTACAACAGCCTGTTCAATCCTGTTTTCCAATTCCCTTACATTTCCAGGCCAACTATAGGACATCAGCTTTTGTATTGCGCTTGGTGTAAGTCCTTTTATATCCTTGTTCATTTCTTTGCAGTATTTTTTTAGAAAACAATCTGCAAGGAATGGAATATCTTCCCTTCTTTCCCTTAACGGCGGAAGGTATATTGGGATGACATGAATCCTGTAAAAGAGGTCCTCTCTAAAGGTTCCATCTGCAACACTTTTTTGTAAATCCCTGTTTGTTGCAACAATAACCCGAACATCCACCTTTATAGGCTTTCCACCGCCGATTTGTGAAAACTCCCTTTCCTCCAATACACGCAAAAGCTTCACCTGTAAAGATAAAGGCGCCTCTCCTATTTCATCTAAGAATATTGTCCCCTTGTTTGCCTTTGCAAAGAGGCCCTCCTTTGTCTCTACCGCACCTGTATAAGCGCCCCTCATGTGACCGAAGAGTTCATTTTCAAGGAGCGTTTCTGGCAAGGCGCCGCAGCTTATTGCAACAAAGGGATTGCCAGCCCTAAGGCTGTTAAAATGGATTGCCCTTGCAACCAATTCCTTTCCTGTCCCGCTCTCTCCGTATATGGCAATCGTTGAGTTGGTCTTTGCAATCTTCGTAATCTGCTCAAAGACCCTCTGCATCTTTTCGCTTCTGCCGACTATATTGTCAAAGCTGTATTTTTCCTTTAATATTCCTTTTAGATTTTTTATCTCGCTTGTGAGCCGCTGTCTTTCTAATGCGTTTTTGATATGCAGCAAGAGGTCTTCGTCGTCAAAGGGTTTTGTAATATAACTGTATGCCCCTTTCTGCATTGCCTCAACAGCATTTTCAATAGAGCCGTGGGCAGTAAGTATTATTATAGGAAGCTCAGGGTCAATATTTACTATCTCCTGCATCAGCTCCATGCCGTTCATCACACTCATCCTGAGGTCTGAGATTACTAAATTGAATTGTTCTTTCTTTATCTTCTCTATTGCATCAGCGCCGTTTTCAGACACAGCAATAGAATATCCCTTTGACTCAAGACGCATCTTCAAAACCTCAAGGATATTTTTATCATCATCAACTAATAATATCTTTTCTCTTCCATTGCTTCCCATTATTTTTTCAGCTCCTTTTCCCTTTTTTCAAGCTGTATCTGGATATCCTTAAATTTCTCCATCTCTCCCTTCAGTCTTTCCATTTCTATTTTTTGCTCTATATTTTCCCTTGAATAAGAAATAAGCAATCTTGCATATAATACATACCTGCTATTTGGGTATCTCTTTATCATGCCCTCTAATACACTTATTCCCTTATTAACATCCTTTTTTGAATTATCCGGGTGAAGATATAATAACCCGGCATTAAAGGCAATCTTATCAGAAAATGGAGATTGTGGATGCCTTTTTTCTAATCTTTCAAATTCAGACAAGGCAGCCTCATATTTGCCCTGCGAAAGAAGATTCTCTGCATATTCTAAATCTACCTTAAGCTCTCTTTCCATTAATATTGTAGCAACATTGCTACACGAAAATAACGAAAGGGATAAAATAAAGATTAAAGACCCTAAATATCTGAATTTCATAACTATCCGATTTTTATAGGTAAAATGAATTTAAAGGCGCTTCCCTTCCCTAATCTGCTCTCTGCCCATATCCTGCCATTATGCACCTCTATTATATGCTTTGCAATAGACAGGCCAAGACCTGTTCCCCTGAGCTTATGATTGATACCAGTATCAACCTGCTGGAACTTGTCAAATATCCTCTCTAAGTCTTCCTTTGGTATGCCTACCCCTGTATCCTTTACAGCTACATAAATATTTGAATCCTCTGCGCGTGCGCCAACAGAAATCTTTCCGCCATCAGGTGTAAACTTTACGGCATTACTCAGAAGATTTATCATTACCTGCTTTATCTTTTCACTATCCATAAAAACTATCGGCAGTCTTTTTTGAGTTTCTAATTTTAGCTCAATCTCCTTTCTTTCTGCTAACAGCCTAATTTCATTAATAGCGTTTTCAAAAACAATATTTATATCTGACGGCATGAAATTGTATCTTATCATTCCTGCCTCCATCTTGGAAAGGTCAAGGAGGTCATTTATCATCTTTATCAGCTTTTCGCTTTCCTCCTTGGTAATCTTTAACAGCCGCTGCTGTTTTTCAGTTGTCTTTCCTGCTATACCGTCAAGAAGCAGATTATTTGCCTCTCTAAGCGATGTAAGCGGCGTCCTGAACTCATGGGAGATGTTGGCAATAAATTCTGATTTTAATCTCTCCAGCTCATTTAATTTAAAACACATTGTATTAAAGGCGGCGGCCAGCTCTCCTATCTCATCTTTAGAATCTATATCTATCCTCCTGTTAAAATCCCCTTTTGCAATATTAGCAGTCTCCTGTTTTAATCTTTCAATCGGCTTGCTAATGCTGATTGTAACAAAGAAGGCAAAGGTTATTCCAAAGACAAAGGCAATCATGCTTATTATTAAAGAGAGCCTCGCTGCATTTCCGCCGGTCTCTTTAAAATTTTCCGTTTTTTTGCTTATTACACCCTCTCTATAGAGATTGATGCCCTCTAAGGTCTTAATCATATCATCTATCTGCCTGCTGTTTTTATTCTTCAGGGCAGCTATATCAGCGTCTTTGTTAACATTGGTGTAATCAAAATAGAGCCTTTTGAAAAATTCTATCTCATCCCTCTCCTTCTGCGTATCTGCCAATTTTTCAAGGCTGGCGAGGTCCTTTATCGTCTCCCTCTTTTTTTCCTGAAAGGCGCTAAGAAACACCTCATCGCCAAGCAGGAGATAGTTCTCCTTTGACCTGTCCTGCGACAAGAGGGAATTTATCATTCGCTTGTTTATATCTATTAACGCTATGTCACGGGATAATATAGAAGAAGATATGGCATTTAATTTAAAAAGGATTGTGACGGTATAGATGCTTACAGCTACTACCATAAAGACAATCATCATATAGCCTATAATCATCTTCTGGTAAATGCTCAGATTAAGCCAGAGGCTTTTTATCCTTTTTGTAAAATTAAAAGAAATTGAAAATTGTTTTATATAGCCAGCCATGTCTCCCATGCTGATAAATCTTAAACCTTCTGATAAGTGTTGTCAAATCATACATTAATTAATTTTATAGAGCAAAAAATCCTTGACAATTCCCTGTATACTGTATACAATTTTCACTCTGTTTTCTACAAATTTGTAATTCAGGGCAGACATAAGGCGCTGTCCTTAACTTTATAATATCAGATGGCAATAAACTTAGAAGAACAAAAAATACGCGAGCACCCGCTTTTAAGGGAATGGGTGGCAGATGCTGTAAGGGATATGATAGCTAAAGGCAAGCTTAAACCCGGAGAGCATATATGCGAAACAAGGCTTGCATCAGAGCTTGGCATCAGCAGGACCCCTTTAAGGGAGGCGATAAGGCTCCTTGAGACAGAGGGCTTTCTCCATGTAGTTCCAAGAAGGGGCGCAGTTGTAAGGGATATATCCCTGAAGGATGTTACAGAGATATATGAGATAAAGGCTGCGATGGAGGGCTTATCAGCAAGGCTTGCAGCGCATCATTTTAATAAAAAGGATGTTGAAAGATTAAAAGAGATAAATAACGAGCTTGCCAGACTTGCTGAAAAGAATGATGTAAACAGGTTTTTCAAGATGCATAATCAGTTTCATGATTATTTCCTCCGTGCAAGCGGGAATGAGAGGCTGTATCTGTTAAATTGCAGCCTTATAGAGCAGATACACAGATTGAGGCTCCTTTCCTTTACCTTAGAGGGACGATTTGAAGAGGCAATTGCGCAGCATGAAAGGATTATAAAGGCATTTGAAAAAAGGGATGCAGTTCTTGCAGAGAGGCTTGTTTCAGAGAATGTGATGATGGGTTACAGGGCAGTAGTAACGAAACTTAAACAGACAAAGGTAGCGTAGTGGATTTAAATGGGTGAGGCTAAATTAAAGGTTGTTCTATTAAAGCATACACCAGACCCAGAGGCAGTGGTGGCAATGGCAGCGAAGCTTTGCTACAGTTCTGCCAATATAGACGAGTTAAAGAAAAATATAGAGACAAAGGACCAGAAAAGGTTCATTGAAAAATTAGTAAAAATGGGACACCTCTCGCCAATTGAGCATATCAGTTTTACCTTTGGCATTGAGGGTATATCAAGGGCATGCAGCCATCAGCTTGTAAGGCACAGGCTCGCGTCATACTCACAGCAGAGCCAGAGATATGTGTCTGAAAAGGGTCACTATATAATTCCGCCTTCAATAAAGGAAGATGCAGAAACAAGAAAATTATTTGAGAGATTTATGTTAGAGGCGCAAAAGGCCTATGACCTTTTGATTGGGAAGCTGAATGAAAAAGGGATAAAAGATGAGGCGGCAAATCAGGATGCTCGGTTTGTCCTGCCCAATGCAGCAGAGACAAAGATTGTTGTAACAATGAATGCGAGGGAGCTCCTGCATTTTTTTAATGTCCGATGCTGTGAGCGGGCACAATGGGAGATTAGAGAGGCGGCCTTTCAGATGCTTCAGGAGGCAAAGAAGGCGGCGCCTGTTATATTTTCAAAGGCAGGCCCAGGATGCCTTTATGCCCCATGTCCTGAGGGTGAATTTTACTGCGGGAAGATAAAAGAGGTAAGGGAGAGGTTTGGAGTGGTGAAATAAATGTCATTGCGAACACCCGAAGGGTGCGTGGCAATATAAAGAAAGGCGAGATTGCTTCGCTATCGCTCGCAATGACTGTTTCTGTTTAGCTATTTGAAATTTGGATTTTGAGCTTTGGATTTTTTTAGGATTATATGGGTTTTTCAATCGCATTAGCAGGAAAAGGGGGAACAGGAAAGACCAGCATTGCCGGGCTTTTGATAAGGTATCTTATTGAAAAAAGAAAAGGGCCTGTGCTTGCAGTAGATGCGGATGCAAATGCGAATCTTAATGATGTGCTTGGCGTAGCTGTTGCAGATACAGTCGGCCATATACGCGAGGAGGCATCAGAGACAGCAGGCGGAAGGCCTGCCGGCATGTCCCTTGACGAATATTTTGAATTCAGGGTTAACCAGGCGCTTGTTGAGGCAAAGGGCTTTGACCTGATTGTAATGGGAAGACCAGAAGGTCCGGGATGCTACTGCGCTGCGAATCATATTATAAGGAGGTATACAGACCATCTTTCTGACAGATACCCCTATCTTGTGATGGATAATGAGGCAGGCTTAGAGCATCTAAGCAGAAGAACAACGCAGGATACAGATTTACTTCTTGTAGTGAGTGATTCAAGCATCCGTGGTCTGAAGGCAGCAGAGAGGGTCTTTGAGCTTGTGAAGGAATTGAAACTCAGGATTAAGAGGTCTGTTCTTATTGTAAACAGGACAAAAGACGGAGAACTTGATCAGAATTTCATGAACGCAATAAAAGCAGATAAAGTATCTCTGGCAGGTGTTATTCCTTCAGATGAGCTGATATTTAAATATGACTTAGAGGGCAAGCCCTTAGTTAATCTGCCAGCAGATTCAAGGGCAGTAAAGGCAGCGTATGCTATCTTTGATAAGTTAAATATTCCTTAAACCTTTAACAAAAGGGGCAGAAAATGAAGGTACTAAAGGGTAAGACAAAAATAGCAATCATAGGTGCAGGTGTTGTTGGAAGCGCAGTAGGATACATCTTAAAAAACAAGGGCTATAAGATTGCGGGAATAGCAAGCAGGAGATTAGAGTCAGCAAAAAGGGCTGCTTCATTTATTGGAGATGGAGAGGTATTTAAGGATACTGTGCCTGCTGCAAAAAGCGCAGATATAGTATTTATTACAACGCCTGATAAGGTGATTCAGGAGGTCTGCGATAAGATTACAGATAATGGAGGATTTAAGAGAGGCGCTATTATTGTTCACATGAGCGGCGCCTTGCCGTCAACTATACTTAACAGCTCCAAAAGATTAGGCGCAAAAATAGTTTCAATACACCCATTGCAGAGCTTTGCAGACCCAAAAGAGGCTGTATTCTCTTTACAGGGCTCATACATTGGTATAGAAGGCGATAAAGATGCGTTGCCAGAAGCAAAAAAAATTGTAAAGGCGCTCGGCGGCAAACATATCGTAATATCTGCAGATACCAAGGCTATGTATCATGCCGGCGCAGTGGTTGTGTCAAACTATCTTGTAGCAATACTTGACCTTGGCGTAAAGATATACGAGGCAGTCGGCATACCAAAGGAGACAGCCTTGCAGGCATTGATGCCGCTGATTAAGGGAACGATAAGCAACATTGAAAGGCTGGGCATACCAGGCGCATTAACAGGACCAATTGCAAGGGGCGATGTCTCTGTTGTTGAGATGCACCTTGAGGAGATGAGGAAGAATCTGCCGCACATGTTCAGGCTCTTTACAGAGCTCGGAAGACATACAGTAATGGTTGGAAGCGAAAAAGGCACATTGTCAAAGGAAGACGGCGAGAAACTGCTTAATGCCTTAACAAGAAAGGTTGTATTTTTAAATCCCATGAGGGAGATAAAGGTTATACCAAGGACATCAAGGGGAAGTTATAAGCTGTAAAAAAATACGGGATTGCTTCGCTTCGCTCGCAATGACAGACTGAGAAAATTATATGTCATTGCGAGGAGCATTAGCGACGAAGCAATCTAAACTTAGTTAGTTTTTTGAAAGGAGATTTATTTAATGATTGTTATTGGTGAGAGAATCAGCATAATTGCAAAAAAGGTAAGGGATGCAATGATGAGCAGGGACAAGAAGCCCTTGCAGGAGCTTGCATTAGTCCAGATGAAGACAGGCGCAAATTACCTTGATTTAAGCATCGGGCCTGCAGAAGAGGGCGGCGAGGAGCTGATGGACTGGGGAGTAAAGGCGCTTCAGGAGGTTGCGCAACTTCCATTATGTATTGACACAACAAATCCTAAGGCAATGGAGGCAGGCCTGAAGGCGCATAATAATAAATGGGGAAGACCGATAATTAACTCTGCATCAGGCGAGGAAGAAAGATTGAATAATATGATGCCTCTTGCAGCAAAATATAATGCACAAATCATTGGACTTACCTTAACAAAACAGGGAATCCCTCCACAGGCTGAGGAGAGGTGCGCTATTGCAGCAGAGATTATGGCAAAGGCTGCAGAGCTTGGTGTGCCAATGGAGGATATATATCTTGACCCATTGATATTGCCTGTAGCGTTCTCACAGGATAAGTGTATTGAGTCAATAAGGGCAATAAGGCTCTTTAAGGAGCTTAATGACCCGCCAATGAAAACAGTAGTCGGCCTGAGCAATATTTCAAATGGAGCGCCAAAGGAATTAAGGGGTTTGATAAACAGGACATTTTTAACATTGCTGATGTATGAAGGCCTTACATCTGCCATTATTGACCCAACAGACAAGGAGATGATGGCAACTGTAAAGACAACAGATATATTGCTGCAGAATACGATGTATGCGCATTCGTATTTAGAGATGTAAGTATTAACAAAGAGCGGCTACTGTAGATTGGTTGATGAATTGAGATGATTTAAGCGGCAAATAAATCAAAATGTAAAAAGCAAAATGCAAAATGACATAGTAAAACTCAAAATTTTAAGAAACACTTTTTTATTTTTAATTTTGCATTGCAATTTTGATTTTTGATATTTGATTTTTTATTTAATCTGCGGATGTCTTTAACCAGTTTTAGCAGCTTATTGATGGAAGAACCAAAAAGAGTAATGGAGGAGAAATATGGCTTTTACAATACCAAAAGAAAATTACAGTGGAAAGGTCTATGAGGTAGAACTCGGCATTGGCGATAAGGCAATAAAGATTGGCGGCGAGTCAACACTTCCTTTTATTTCCTTTGAAGGAGATATGCCGAACAGGCCTTCAATAGCAATAGAGATTCAGGATTTAGCGCCAAACGACTGGCCTGAGACAGTAAAAAAGGTTTATGAGAAGGTAAGCAGCAATCCTGTAGCATGGGCAAAATTTTGCCAGGATGAGCTTAAGGCAGATGCAGTAGCATTAAGGCTGATAGGCACGCATCCTGACCAGAAGGATACAAAGCCAGAGGATGCAGCAAAGCTCGTCAGCGAGGTTTTAAATGCTATAAGCATCCCTGTAATAATACTCGGCAGCGAACATATTGAAAAGGACATTGCTGTTTTAAAGGTTGTAGCAGAAACTGCAAAAGGGAAAAACTGCATTATAGGAAAGGCGCAGGAAGAGAATCATAAGACTATCGCAGCAGTTGCTATGGCAAATGAGCACAAATTGATTGCAATGTCACAGCTTGATGTTAATCTTGCAAAGCAGTTAAACATACTCTTAACACAGATGGGCTTTGTTAAGGAGAGAATTTTAACAGACCCGATGTCCTCTGCGCTCGGCTATGGCCTTGAATATACTTATTCTGTTATGGAGAGGATAAGGCTTGCAGCATTACAACAGAATGATGCAGCAATGCAGCCTCCGCTTGTATGCGATATTGGAAAGAATGTGTGGAAGACTAAAGAGACCATCGCAGCAGAGACAGAACTTCCTGAATGGGGCTCCTTAGAAGAAAGGGGAATCATCTGGGAGGCAATGACTGCTGCCGGCATGATTATGGCAGGAGCCAATTTATTAATCATGAGGCACCCAAAGTCAATAGA
>JAHFEP010000011.1:0-15829 GCA_023248415.1 Nitrospirota bacterium | reverse complement strand
TCAGGCGTAGAGATATTTAAACACCTTCCAAAGACAAATTGCAAAAAATGCGGGTTTCCAACCTGTTTAGCCTTCGCAATGAAATTGGCGGCAAAAGGTGTAAGCATAGATGCCTGCCCTGATATTTCAGAGGAGGCAAAGAAGCTGCTCGGCGAGGCATCAGCGCCGCCAATCAGGCTTATAACAATAGGCTCAGGCGACAAGGCAGTAAAAATCGGCGAGGAGGTTGTTCTTTTCAGACACGACAAGAAGTTCTTTAATCCCTGCGGCTTTGCAGTGGCAATAAAGGATACAGAGTCATCAGATGAAATAAAAAGGAAAATAGATGCAGTAAAGACATCAGAAATAGACAGGGTCGGACAAAAGCTCCGCGTTGAGATGATTGCAGTTACAGATGCTGCAAATGACCCCGCGAAATTTGCATCTGCAGTAAAGAGTGTTGTTGATTCAGCGCCAGGTGTTCCATTGATACTTCACAGCATGAACCCGTCTGTAATTGAGGCAGGGCTTGCGCACTGTGCAGATAAAAGGCCATTGATATACGCTGCAACAAATGAGAATGCAGATGCAATGGCAAAGCTTGCTAAGGATAAAAAATGTCCTCTTGCTATTTATGCAAATGGATTGGATGCGCTTACTTCCTTGTCTGAAAAGATTAAAGGACTCGGGGTTGAGGATATTGTCCTTGATTCAGGCGCAAGAAAGGCAAAGGACATGCTTGAGCACTATACAATGATAAGACGTGCAGCAGTTAAAAAGAGCTTTAAGCCGCTCGGCTATCCTGTTATCTCCTTTGCAAACAGGGACGATTCCATGATGGAGGCGCTTGTAGCCGGCATAGGTGTAATGAAATATGCATCCATCATTGTATTAAACAGCATTGAAAAATGGAAGATGCTGTCGCTCCTTACTTTAAGGCAGAATATATATACAGACCCACAGGTGCCTATGCAGGTTGAGCAGAAGATATACAAGGTGGGCGAGGCAACAGATAAATCACCTGTTATTGTTACAACGAATTTTTCACTTACATATTTTATTGTCCGCGGTGAGATTGAAAACAGCAAGGTTCCCTGCTGGCTTGCAATTCTTGATGTTGAGGGGCTTTCTGTTCTTACAGCATGGGCAGCAGGCAAGTTCAGCCCTGCAAAGATTGCAGCATTTATTAAAGAGAGCGGATTAGAAAAGAGTGTCAGCCATAAAGAAGTAATAATCCCGGGTTATGTTGCAGTATTAAGCGGTTCACTTGAGGAGAAGCTCGGCGAGGGCTGGAAGGTAGTTGTTGGGCCAAGGGAGGCAAATGCCCTGCCAGCATTCTTGAAGAGCAAGGCAGTATAGTTATAACGATTGACAGGGACTAATAAAAAGCAATATAATTAATAATAGTAATCATTATTAATATTATAGAAACAAATAGTCTTTTAGGGAGAATGAAAGGAGTTTTATTATGTCTAAGATAATCGCATCTGCAGCAATAAGGGCAGCAAACAAGATAGTCGCTGAAGCAGAGACCATGCTTGAAAAGGCTATCAAGGAAAAGGGCGCTGATCTGAAATTTGAATTCACTGACACAGGTTATTTTATGCCTATGTTTTTTGCTATAACAGGCATAGAGGTAAGAACACTTGGTGATATGAGGAAGGAGATTGAGCATGCAAAATCACTCCTCACATCAGAGCCTATTGAGAAGAAATATAAACCGTATCTTGGCGAGGCGCTTGATGCTGGCATGGCAACACTTCTTGCTCAGGAGATTATAATGGCCGTCAAATATGTCAATGGCCTTGAGCCTGTTGAAGATAAAGAGCTTGGACTTACATACAACGGCTTTATCACAGACTCTATCCTAAGAGACCTCGGCATCCAGCTTGTTGACGGCACAATGCCGGGCTATGTGTGTATTATAGGCGCCGCACAAGACGAGGACAGGGCTGTCAAGCTTGCAAGGGAGCTTCAGCAGAAGAATATCCTTACATTCCTCTGTGGAAATGTTAAAGGCAACAGCATGACAAAACAACTGATGAAAAAGGGCGTTGAGCTCGGCTGGCCAACAAGGCTCGTGCCTCTTGGCCCGGATACAAGCCATGCCATATATGCGCTTAACTGGGCAGCAAGGGCGCCGCTTACATTCGGCGGTATTAAGGGCGGCGATTATAAAAAGGTTCTCAAATATACAAAGGACAGGGTCTTTGCATTTGCAATGGTCTTAGGCGAGCTTGATGACTTAAAGTGGGCAACTGGAGCAGGCGCAATTAATATGGGCTTCCCCGCGCTCTGCGATACAGATGTGCCTGTTGTTCATCCGCGCGGTGTTACCATATACGAAGAGGTTGAAAAGGAGCTTGATCAGGACAAGCTCGTAGAAACAGCGATTATGCAGAGGGGACTAAAGATTATTACACAGAAGGTTGATATACCAGTTGCATTCGGCCCTGCATTTGAAGGCGAGAGGATAAGGAAAGAAGATGCCTTCCTTGAATGGGGCGGCGGCAAGACAGCGGCATTTGAGCTCTGCGTAATGAGAGATCTTGAAAAGGTTCAGGACGGCAAGATAACGGTTATTGGCGAGGAAAACAAGGAGAAGATTGAAAAGGGCGGCCAGATTCCTTTGGGCATTATAGTTGAGGTTGCAGGAAGAAAGATGGAGAAAGACTTTGAGCCAGTTGTGGAGAGAAAATTCCATGACTTTATCAATGAAGCGCAGGGCGTCTGGCAGATGGGACAGAGGGATATTATATGGGGAAGGATAAGCAAGACAGCCCAGTCAGAGGGCTTCAGACTCCACCACCTCGGCACCCTCTTAACAACACTGACCAAGAGCAGCTATCCTGCTATTATAGACAAGGTTCAGGTGACAATATACTTAGATGAAAAGGATATACTCAAGCATCAGGAAGAGGCAAAAAAGATATTTACAGAGAGGAATGAGAGGGTTTCCAATATGACAGATGAGTCTGTTGATATCTTTTATTCATGCACTCTCTGCCAGTCCTTTGCGCCTACCCATGTATGCGTAATATCTCCTGAGAGGCTCGGGTTATGCGGCGCATACAACTGGCTTGATACAAAGGCATCCTATCAGATAGACCCAACAGGCCCAAATCAGCCTATCTTAAAGGGCGAGTGCTATGATGATGTGAGAGGCAAATGGCGCGGTGTTGATGAGTTCATTGTAAAGGCATCAGCAGGCAAGGTTGAGAACTTCAGCGCATATTCCATAATGGACAATCCAATGACATCATGCGGCTGCTTTGAATGCATCCTTGCTGTTGTGCCAGAGGCAAACGGTATTATGATTGTTCACAGAGGCTTCAACGGCATGACGCCAACAGGCATGAAATTTTCAACAATGGCTGGAACTGTTGGCGGCGGACTTCAGACGCCAGGGTTTATGGGTGTTGGACGTTACTTTGTTATCAGCAAGAAATTTCTCCTTGCAGACGGCGGCTTAAAGAGGATTGTCTGGATGACAAAGGATCTCAAAAACTCCTTCAAGGAGCAGTTGACAAAAAGGGCGGAAGAAGAAGGTGTGCCTGATCTGCTTGACAAGATTGCAGATGAGGATGTTTGCACAGAGTCAGATAAGCTCGTAGAGCACCTGCAAAAGGTCAAGCATCCGGCGCTTGAGATGCCGTCAATATTATAAAAAGGGTTCGTGGGTTCAAGGATTCAAGGGTTCAAGCGAGAAACAGCTAAACAGTTAAAACTACTTTTACACTTGACCCCTTGACCCCTTCTTCCCGGAGGCTTTATTGGTTAAAAAGGTTGACCTCTGTGTGGCAGAGGGGATTTTAAAAAAATATACTGATGGCGTGTCGGATTTGATTCCTGTCCTGCAGGATGTGCAGGAGGCATACGGATATATACCTGAGCCTGTTCTCTATTTTATTGCAGAGAGGCTGAATATATATCCGAGCCATATATTTGGCGTTATCACCTTTTATTCGCAGTTTAAGCAGAAGCCCGCAGGCAAGTATATTGTCAAGGTTTGCGTTGGCACCGCATGTCATGTTAAAGGCTCTGAGAGGGTGAGCAGGGAGATTCACGAATTATTAAAGGTTAAAGTCGGCGGCACAACAGATGACGGCAGATTTACATTTGAAGAGGTTGCGTGTGTTGGCGCATGCGCACAGGCGCCGATGGTGATTGTCGGCAGCGATGAGTATGGAAAGGTTGTGCACGGAGAGGTAAAGAAGGTAATTAAGAAGTATCAGAAGTCGTAATGCGTAATGAGTATTAGATTGCTTCGGCTGATTTTATCAGCCTCGCAATGACAAAAAATGAAACTATGACAAACAAACCAAAAATAATATTAGGCATGGGAACCTGCGGCGTTGCTGCAGGCGCTAAGGCGCTCCTTGAAAAGGTTGAGGGCTATATTAAGGAGAAAAAGATTGATGCAGAGATTGTGCATGTAGGCTGCATTGGCATGTGCCATGAAGAGCCGCTGCTTGATATTGTAATGCCAAAGAGGACGCGGGTTATATACGGCAAGGTGACGGCTGATATCGTCTCAAAGATAATCCATTCTCATGTCCAGCAGGATAAGCCTGAAAAAGAGCATGTCCTTAGCCAGATGCTTCCAGATGACGGCGCAAATCCGTATCCTGGTATTCCTTATTATGAAGAGATGCCATTCAACAGAAAACAGCAGAGGATTGTTCTGAAAAACTGCGGCTTTATTAATCCTCTTTCCATAGATGAATATATTGCACGCGATGGATACGAGTCAGCAAGGAAGGTCCTTTTGTCAATGAAGCCTGAAGAGGTGATTGATGTTGTGAAACGTTCAGGCTTGCGCGGTAGAGGCGGAGCAGGTTTTCCAACAGGCTCAAAATGGGAGTTCTGCCGTAAGGCAATGGGAGATAAAAAATATCTTATATGCAATGCAGATGAGGGCGATCCCGGTGCATTCATGGACAGGAGCGTCCTTGAAGGCGACCCTCATTCTGTTCTTGAAGGGATGATAATTGCCGGTTATGCGATTGGCGCAAATGAGGGCTACATATATGTCCGCGCAGAATATCCATTGGCAGTGAAGCATTTAAAATTAGCTGTTCCCCATGCAAGGGAAAATGGCCTTCTTGGCAAAAATATCCTCGGCACAGGCTTTGATTTTGATATAGAGTTAAAGCAGGGCGCTGGCGCATTTGTATGCGGCGAGGAGACAGCCTTGATTGCCTCAATTGAGGGTGAGAGGGGAATGCCGAGGTCAAAGCCGCCATTTCCTGCAAACAAGGGTTTATGGGGAAAACCGACAAATATAAATAATGTGGAGACCTTTGCAAATGTGCCGCAGATTATTCTAAAGGGCGCTGAGTGGTATGCTAATTTTGGCACAGAAAAAAGCAGGGGCACAAAGGTCTTTGCATTAACAGGAAAGATAAACAGGACAGGCTTAATTGAAGTGCCCATGGGCATTTCATTAAAAGAGATTGTCTTTGATATAGGCGGCGGGATTTCAGACGGCAAGGCATTTAAGGCAGTTCAGACAGGAGGACCGTCAGGCGGCTGCATCCCTTCTGAGATTATAGACACGCCTGTTGAATATGAAACGCTCGCTGCTGTTGGCGCAATCATGGGCTCTGGCGGCATGGTTGTTATGGATAATGCCTCCTGCATGGTGGAGATGGCAAGGTTCTTTCTTAATTTCACCACAGATGAGTCTTGTGGAAAGTGCGTTCCGTGCCGTATTGGGACAAAGAGGCTCCTTGAGATATTGGAAAGGATAATTGCTGGAAAGGCAAAGGGCAATGAAATGGATATTCTCGTTGAGCTTGGCAGCACTGTAAAGGCAGCGTCTCTTTGCGGTCTTGGCCAGACAGCGCCAAATCCTGTTTTGAGCATGATGAGATATTTTAAAGACGAATACGAGGAGCATATAAAGGATAAGAGTTGCAGGGCAGGCGCATGCACTGCATTATCAAGATACATTGTAAGTCCAGATACATGCAAGATGTGCGGGATATGCGTTAAAGGGTGCCCTGTAGATGCAATATCTGACGGAACAAAGAAATCAAAGAAGCCTGCATTTATCCATGACGATAAGTGCATCAGGTGCGGTATATGTTTTGAGAAGTGCCCATTTGATGTGATTTATACAAAAGGGGCAAAGAAGGCAGTTCATGCTAAAGAGGAAGCTCTTGGTGAGGTAAAGGCTTAGAGAGATAGATAATCCCACTTGGGGGATGTTTGGGTTTGCGAGATTGCTTCGCTTCGCTCGCAATGACATTCCGAACCGTCATTGCGAGGAGCGTTAGCGACGAAGCAATCCTTGATTTAAGGAGTTTCTTGTGAAGGTTACAATTGACAACAAAGAAATAATTGCCAATAACGGCGAGACCATACTTGAGGCAGCAAAGCGGGCAGGGATAAATATACCCACGCTCTGCCACCATCCTAAGCTCAGCAATTACGGCGGATGCAGGGTCTGCATGGTAGAAATCAAAGGTATGAACAGGTTTGTTGCTTCATGCACAACACCTGTTGCAGACAACATAGTGGTAGAAACAAATACGACAAATATAAGGCAGTCAAGAAAGACTGTTCTTGAGCTTATTCTCTCTGACCATCCGAATGACTGCATGACATGCGATAAGACAGGAGACTGCACACTTCAGGATCTGGCTTATGAATACGGGGTAAAAGAAAATCCATACATAGGCGCAATGAGGCAGTATCCAACAGAGGACAAGAATCCATATATCATAAGGGATTTTTCAAAGTGCATACTCTGCGCAAAGTGCACACGCGTATGCAACGAGATTAGGGGAGTTGGCGCAATAGATATAATGAAAAGGGGATTCTATGCAAAGGTTGCAATGCCCTTTGACGAAGTATTAGACTGCGAGTTCTGCGGCAACTGCGTTGATGTATGCCCTGTTGGCTCGCTTACTGAAAAGATTGCTAAAGGCAAGGGAAGGACATGGGAGACAAGAAAGGTTGACACAATCTGTGCTTACTGCGGTGTTGGCTGCGGCATCACGCTCCATATAAAAGACAATACAGTAATAAAGGTTACGCCAACAGAAAAGGAGAGCGTGAATAACGGCTCACTCTGTGTAAAAGGAAAGTTTGCATACGATTTTATTAATAGCGCTGACAGACTGAAAAAACCTTTAATCAAGAAAGACGGGAAGTTCGTTGAGGCAACATGGGATGAGGCAATAGATTATACAGTAAAGAGATTAAAAGAGATAAAGGAGAAACACGGCAGTGACAGCATTGGAGGCTTAAGCTCTGCAAGGTGCACAAATGAAGATAACTATCTCTTTCAAAAGTTCATGCGAGCAGGAATAGGCACAAACAATGTTGACCACTGCGCAAGATACTGACACAGCTCTACAGTCGCCGGTCTGGCGATTGCTTTTGGCGCAGGCGCTGCTACCAATTCAATGGAAGAGGCTGAAAAGGCAGATGTTATTTTTGTCATAGGCTCTAATACAACAGAGACACACCCTGTTGCAGCGCTCGGTATAAAAAAGGCAGTAAGATACAAGGGCGCAAAATTGATTGTTGCTGACCCGAGAAGGATTGATCTATGCCGTTTTGCTGACTTACATCTTGGCCACAGGCCGGGCACAGATGCTGCTTTAATAAACGGCTTATTAAAGGTAATCATAGATGAGGATTTAACTGATAAGAAATTTATAGCAGAGCGCACAGAGTGCTTTGATGATATAAAGGATTCTTTAAAGCAATTTACGCCTGAGTATGTTGAAAAGATAACAGGTGTGCCAAAAGAGAGAATTATCAATGCAGCAAGGATGTATGCAAATGCAAAGAATGCGCTTATCTACTACACAATGGGTATTACACAGCATACGAATGGAACAGGAAATGTCCGTGCGTTGGCAAACTTAGTCCTATCAACTGGAAAGATTGGCAGAGAAGGCTCTGGCCTTAATCCGCTCCGCGGGCAGAATAATGTTCAGGGCGCATGCGATGTTGGCGCATTGCCAGAATATTATTCTGGCTATCAAAAGGTCAATGATGAAAAGAATCAGGAGAAATTTGAAAAGGCTTGGGGAGCAAGGCTCTCCAATAAACTCGGCCTTACTGCAACAGAGATGACAGAGGCAGCAGATGCAGAAAGACTAAAGGCGATGTATGTGATGGGCGAAAACCCGCTCCTTTCTGACCCTGACATCAATCATACAAGGCATGCATTTGAGAAGCTTGAATTCCTTGTTGTTCAGGATATTTTTATGTCTGAGACAGCAGAGCTTGCGGATGTTGTTCTTCCAGCATCATGCTTTGCAGAAAAGGACGGAACATTTACAAATACAGAGCGCCGCATTCAGATGGTGAGAAAGGCAGTAGAGCCGCCGGAGGAGGCAACGGAAGACTGGAAGATTATAATAAAGCTCTCAAATGCCTTTGGATATAAGATGGAATATAAAAGCCCTGCTGATATAATGGATGAGATTGCAGCAAATACACCGCAATATGCAGGAATTTCCTTTGACAGGCTCAATGGACTTGGAATCCAATGGCCATGCCCTGATAAGAATCATTCTGGAACGAGGACACTTCACAAAGAAAAATTTACAAGGGGTAAGGGCCTGTTTACAAAAGTAGAATTTATCCCATCAAGGGAGCTTCCTGATAATGAGTATCCATTTATTCTTACAACAGGCAGGATGCTTACGCACTATCATACAGGCACAATGACAAGACGTTCAGCAGGCCCGAATGAGCATGTAAAAGAGGGCTATGTTGAGCTCAGCCATGAGGATGCCAATCGGCTAAATATTAAAAATGGAGAGAAGGTAAAGGTTTCATCAAGAAGAGGGCAAATAGATATAAAGGCAAAGGTTACTGATATGGTTTCACAGGGCATTGTCTTTATACCATTTCATTTTAAAGAGGCAGCAGCAAATATGCTGACAAGCAGGGAGCTTGACCCTGTTGCAAAGATACCAGAGCTAAAGTCCTGTGCTGTTAAGATAGAAAAATAACAGGCTGAGCCTGTATAAACTATAATTTAGGGGAGGGAAATAATTATGCCGCTTGATCCAACTAAACACGCAGATTGGGAAATCGCAGAAGCAGCCGAGGCGCACATGAAGACCGTTTATCAACTGGGGGAGGAACTTGGATTAGAAAAGCAGGAGCTTCTACCTCACGGACACTATGTTGCCAAGGTGGATTTTAAAAATGTTTTAAACCGTCTTAGCAAAAAACCTGATGGCAAATATATTGATGTTACTGCCATCACTCCAACACCGCTCGGTGAAGGAAAATCAACAACAACCATTGGCCTAACAGAAGGGCTTGGCAAGAGGGGGAAGAATGTTATTGCAGCCATACGCCAGCCGTCTGGCGGACCCACGATGAATATAAAGGGCTCTGCAGCAGGAGGCGGACTTGCACAGTGCGTGCCGCTGACACCATTTTCTCTGGGCTTAACAGGCGATATAAATGCCATTATAAATGCCCATAACCTTGCAATGGTTGCGCTCACCTCGAGGATGCAGCACGAATTTAATTATAATGACGAGCAGCTTTCAAAGCGCAAGTTGAAGAGGCTAAACATAGACCCGCGCAATGTTGAGATGAAATGGATAATGGACTTCTGCGCGCAGGCATTGAGGGATATAATCATCGGCCTCGGCGGCAAGGATGACGGCTTTATGATGCGTTCAGGCTTTGCCATTGCAGTATCATCAGAGGTTATGGCTATCCTTGCTGTTGCCAAAGACCTGAAGGATATGCGCGAAAGAATGGGTAAGATTGTTGTTGCATACGATAAAACCGGAAAGCCGGTAACAACGAGCGACCTTGATGTAGCAGGCGCAATGACAGCATGGATGGCAGAGGCAATAAATCCAAATCTTATGCAGACTATTGAAGGACAGCCTGTGTTTGTCCATGCAGGTCCATTTGCAAATATTGCCATAGGCCAGTCATCCATTATTGCAGACAGGATTGCCTTAAAGCTCGGCGATTATGTTGTAACAGAATCAGGATTCGGAGCAGATATCGGATTTGAAAAATTCTGGAATTTAAAATGCAGGTTCTCAGGCTTAAAACCCAATGCAGCAGTTGTTGTTGCAACCATCAGGGCATTAAAGTGCCACGGCGGCGCGCCAATACCTGTTCCGGGAAAGCCGATGCCTGAAGAATATAAGGGCGAGAATGTCGGCTGGGTTGAAAAGGGGTGTGAAAATCTGCTCCATCATATCAAGACAGTCAAACAGGCTGGCATCAACCCTGTTGTCTGCATCAATAATTTCTATACTGATACGGATAATGAGATTAATGCAGTAAAAAGGATTGTTGAGCAGGCAGGCGCAAGGGTTGCGCTTTCAAAGCACTGGTTAAAAGGCGGCGACGGCGCGCTTGAGCTTGCTGATGCTGTAATAGATGCCTGCAAAGAAAAAAATAACTTTAAATTCCTTTATGAGCTTGATGTGCCATTAAGGCATCGCATTGAGATGATAGCAGAGGATGTTTATGGCGCAGACGGAGTAGAATATTCACCAGAGGCGCTTGCAAAGGCAAAAAGGATGGAGGAAGACCCGGAGATATCAAAACTCGGCACATGCATGGTGAAAACGCACCTGAGCCTTTCTGATAATCCTAATCTAAAAGGTGTTCCAAAGGGATGGAAGCTCCATATCCGCGATATCATGACCTATAAAGGCGCTGGCTTTGTTGTCCCTGTTGCAGGCGCAATCAAGCTAATGCCTGGCACAGCCTCTGACCCTGCTTATAGAAGGGTTGATGTTGATGTTGAGACAGGCAAGGTAAAGGGATTATTCTAAAGACCATCCAACCAAAATAAAAATATTTAGGGGGCAATTTTTATCGCCCCCTTTTGTTTTGTCACCGTTACCAATCTCATCCTATCC
Organism: Nitrospirota bacterium; assembly: GCA_023248415.1. Lineage (GTDB taxonomy): Bacteria > Nitrospirota > CAKKRA01 > 9FT-COMBO-42-15 > 9FT-COMBO-42-15 > 9FT-COMBO-42-15. The sequence goes on along the minus strand of JAHFEP010000011.1, from coordinate 4,973 downwards.
AGTTTGACTTATTACCAATTTTTGGCATATACAAAAATGATATTGACATTTTATGTCAATGTTAATCATTAAATTCTAAGCAGGCTGCTTCTAAAACTCAATAAAATAGGCATTTTTTTGGCTTTACTTTCTGGTATAAAAATTGCTCTTTCTATAAATATGAGATGTGCAAGGATCATGGTTTTATTTTTGTTAATCTTTTTTCTGCATAGTCCGATAACTCTTGCTGCTAAACATCCACACAAGGAAAAGGAATATCAAAGTGTTTGGTGTGCTCAGCATAATGGGATAACTGAATATATACTTGATGATAAGGCAAGAGTAGACTGTCTTACAGAGGACTATGCAATAGAATTTGACTTTGCATATAAATGGGCTGAAGCAGTTGGTCAGGCATTATATTATGCAGCAAAGACAAACAAAAAACCAGGGATTGTAATTATTATAGAAAAAGAAAGGGATAAACGAAGCCTGAAAAGGCTGGAGATTTTAACTGATAAATATAATATAAAATTATGGACAATGACCCCTTCCGACTTATAAAAAATGCCCCCCAAAAACATCTTTATACTTAAAATCTTATCACATTCCCTGCCTTCGTGCCAAGATGCTTATCCTTCTCAACAGTAGTCTTTCCGTTTACAATTACACACTCAATCCCCATAGGATACTTATGCGGGTCTTCGTATGTTGCTGTATCTGAAATTGTTTCCGGATTGAATATAACTATATCAGCAAAATAACCTTCTTTGATTAATCCTCTGTTTTTAATATTAAATTTTTTACAAGGCTCTGATGTCATTTTTTTGATGGCATTTGGCAAATCAAGTATCTTTTCATTGCGCACATATCTGCCAAGCACTCTCGGGAATGTGCCAAATGTTCTTGGATGGGAGCGTCCTCTTCCCAATGGCCCATAGTCTGCCCTTGCTCCGCTGTCAGAGCCGAACATTACATAAGGCTTTTTAAAAATCCTTTTTAGATTTTCCTCGCTCATTTTAAAGAATATGGCATCTACTGCTATCTCATCTTCAACTAATAGGTCAAAAACAAATTCAAGCGGCTCCTTTTTTGCAATGCCTGCTGCCTCTGATATTCCTTTGCCTTCGTATATTTTATTCTTTTCTGTTATAACCTCAGAAATCATTATCTTATCCCAGATATCTGTTTTTGCCTGCTGAAGCTCTGCCCTTATCTTTTCCCTTACTGCCTTGTCCTTTAGCCTTTCAAGCTCCTTTTTAATCCCGCCATCTAAAACCCAGTTAGGAAGGACACTATGCAGCCCTGTGTTTGCTGCTGTATAAGGATACCTGTCGCATGTTGCATCAAGCCCCTCTGCCCTTGCCTTTTCTATCAATTCAAATGCAGAATCAAGCTTTCCCCAATTCTCCTCACCGTAGGTCTTTAGATGTGATATCTGTAATGGAATCTCTGCCTGTTTTGCAATAAAGATTGACTCCTCAATTGCCTCCAAAAGCCCCTTGCCTTCGCTCCTCATGTGAACTGTGAAAATACCGTTAGCCTTTCTTGCCTCCTTGCAAAGCTCAATTAACTCATCCCTTTTTGCGAAACAGGCAGGGCCGTAGGCAAGGCCTGTTGAGATGCCAATAGCGCCTTCTTTCATAGCCTGATTTATCATCTCCTTCATCCGTGCCATTTCATTGTCAGTAGCATCCCTGCTGCTGCCGCCTATTACAGAAGCCCGTATGGTATTGTGTCCAGCAAGGAGGGCAAAATTTACAGATGTCCCCTGCCTCTCAAGCCTGCTGAAATATCCCTTTGCATCCTGCCAGCCATGTTCAAGGTTATAAGCCTTTTTATAGGCATTTTTTCTCTCTTCCAACGCCTCGCCAGAAAGTGGCGCTGCAGAATACCCGCAGTTCCCGCCTATCTCTGTTGTAACACCCTGCCTTATTTTGCTTTCTGCAAGTGGGTTGATGATAAGATAATAATCAGAATGGGAATGGCAGTCTACAAAGCCCGGTGATGCAATCAAACCCTTTGCATCAATAATCTGCCCGTCTGTTTTCTCTATCCTGCCGATTTTCGCAATCCGGCCTTCAGAAATGCCAATATCTGCAGCAAAGCCCTCTCTTCCAGAGCCGTCAATTATGTTTGCGTTTTTGATTATGATGTCAAACATTTATTTCTTTTCTGATTCCTGATAAATGCTGTTGAACTGCTCTAAAGCAGACTCAAGATTTTCTGCAATATCCCTTGCAAGCACCTCAGGGGCAGGGAGATTTGCGGAATCTTCAATGCTTTCGTCTTTGAGCCAAAATATATCAAGGCTTACCTTATCCCTTTTTATAAGTTCATCATAGGCAAAAGATTTAAACCGCTCTGTCTCTTTCCTGTTAAAACGGTTTTTAGGATTATAGCATTCTATAAAATCTACAAGGTCTTCTTCCCTTAAGGTATTAGTTTTCAATGTAAAGTGTTTATTTGTCCTTAAATCATAGAGCCAGAGCTTCTCTGTCCATGGCTTTTCGCTTGCTGGTTTTTTGTCAAAGAAAAGGATATTTGCCTTAACGCCCTGTGCATAGAATACGCCTGTGGGCAGCCTTAAAAGAGTATGGACATCGCACTCATGAAGCAATTTTTTTCTTACTGTCTCGCCTGCGCCGCCTTCAAAAAGCACATTATCAGGCACAACAATTGCCGCTTTTCCATTTATCTTTAAGAGAGTTTTTACATGCTGAAGGAAATTCAATTGTTTATTTGATGTTGTTGCCCAGAAGTCCTGCCTTTCATATATTAGAGATTCTTTATCTGCCTTACCCTCCCCATTTACAATTGTAATACTGCTCTTTTTGCCAAACGGAGGATTGGTTAAAACCATGTCAAAGTGATCTCCGGGGCTTGAGACAAGGCTGTCACTGACAATTATAGGGCTTTCATCATTGCCGATGCCGTGAAGAAAAAGATTCATTACGCAAAGCCTTGCCGCTCCATCAACAATTTCCCAGCCCTTGAATGTGCGCTCTTTTAGAAACCTTTTTTGTTCCTTGTCCAGATTGTATTTGTGGGCAATATAGTCGTGGGCAGCAAGAAGAAAACCACCTGTCCCGCAAGCAGGGTCGCAGATAACCTCTTTTGGCTTTGGTTTCATAACTTCTATAACAGCCTTAATCAATGGTCGTGGGGTAAAGTATTGCCCTGCCCCGCTTTTAATATCTTCTGCGTTTTTCTGTAAAAGCCCCTCATAGATTTCACCCTTTACATCAATATCCATGCCGAGCCATGTCTCTGCATTGATGAGTTCTATGAGCCGTTTTAGTTTTGCAGGGTCCTGAATCTTATTCTGGGATTTTCTGAATATAACACCGAGCATCCCCTTTCCCTTGCCGAGGGTCTCAAGGATATGCCTGTAATGAACCTCAAGCGCATCGCCGTCTTTTGCTGTAAGGCTCTGCCAGTCAAAACCTTTTGGAATAGTGGAAGGTTTTTTGAAAGGTGGTTTCGTCTGCTCGTCTGCCATCTTCAAAAAAAGCAGATAAGTCAACTGCTCCACATAATCGCCATAGCTTACGCCGTCGTCACGGAGAACATTGCAGTAGTTCCAGAGACGCTGAACTACGGTTGAAGATTCATTAGCCATGATGTCCTCCGCTACCTTTGATGGCAGTGCAAATCACTCTAATATCAGATATGATTTTATCTATGGAAGGCTTATCACAAGGGATATGTGCTGAGGGGTTTTCGTATGGATGGCAGTGCCATTCCTTTAGATTATCATATCCAAAGATCCTCTGGTTATTCTGTATCAATGCAAAATCTATGCGTTCGTTTCTTGCGTTATATCGCACTGCAATGAAAAGGCTTGCAACAAAATAGATATTACATTTAAGAGATTTCGGGGTGCGTAATAAAAATTCAATCTTATATTCTGTAAAATGTTTCCTGAGAGAAGATGTTATTTCTGAAAGAAAGGCTTCAACATTGGGTATCTTCATTTTTTCTTAAAGCCTTTTAGCTTTGCCAGCACTAATAATAAATCCTTTTTTTCCATCTCTAACATTTCCCAATCTATAAAATCCCCTTCTATTTCATGGCTATGCCTGTTTTCAATCTTTTCTTCATTCCATTTTTCTTCAAATTCCTTGAAAGAGACACCATATTTCTCCTCAAATTTCAGTATCTCACGGGTGTAGTATTCTATCCTATTCTCAATTGCAGAAAGCAAAATACCGTCTATCTTCTCTTTCAGTGCATCTTTACCAAAGGATTCAACAAGGGCATTGTATATATCTTTGTCTATTTCCAATATATTAGGCATATCAACCTCCAAGTATTATAGTTATAATTATAGCACTTTCATTCTTGCAGTAGAAGCTTTTTTCCACATGCATTTCTCTTTTCGGGTTTTTTGTTTTTATATAACATAGTCTGCTCCCTTTCCTGTTTTATCCTCTCCAGCAATTTCTCCGCAGGCTCATCACTTGGGTCTTGAGGAACGAGTTTGCCTTCAAAAGCCCTTTTCAAAATGCTCTGGCGCAATCTTTGGGCTTGCTGCAAAGAGTCCTCTACAGTTTTTTCAACCTCATCAGCAACAGAGAAAAGGCGTTCTATTTCTTCAACGATTTTTTCCTGTTCGGGGAGAGGGGGGAGGGGGATAATAAAATCTTTCAGTTTATCGCCTGTTATTGCGTTAAAGGTAGTTCCAGTTCCTTTGCCAGCAAGCACATTTTCAAAAGCACGTATCAAATAGAGTATAAAAAGTGATTCAATACCGCCTAAACCACGGATAGCAGCAAGTCCTCTACCAATACAAGATTTTTCTGGACAAATATTGGTGGGTCCAACAGGAGCCCTAACAGAAATAAGCACATCTCCTTTTTCTGCTATTTTCTTTGGTGCTGAACACCATTTTTGAGGGGTAGGATAGATATTGCCAAATTCTAATTTGCCCTGATAAAAAGGGAGACCGTTCTTGTTTTCATTATATGTTGATGATGGAGGCGATTGACCAA
>JAHFEP010000285.1 GCA_023248415.1 Nitrospirota bacterium | reverse complement strand
ATGCAGCCTTTATTGTCATGGCTCCTGTGGAAAGGAGAAAAAGATATAGGGGCATGATTAAGGCAAGCAGATAGCCTTCCATTATTTTAAAACAGAACGCCTCCTTTGCTGTAATAAAACCGAGGCAGCCTGATAAGGGAATTATAAGCAGAGGGCTATAGGCTTTATTAACCAATACCCAATAAATATCCCCCTTTCCAATTACAAAAAGGACTATCAATGAAATCAGCGAGACATAATATAATCTTTTAAGAAACTTGTGAAACTTGCTAATATAAAGATGTATAAAGAAAACACTTGTGCCAACAGCTACATAAAGCAGGATTAGAATAATATTAACCTTCATGCTGATTGCAGCATCAGTTTGATAATAAGGAGCATTGTATAACATGTAGGCAATAACAGAAATCAATATTGTTGACACGGCAATGCCTGCCCTGTAAAGCATTACAGAAATCTTATCCTCTCTTGTAAGAGGCTGAAATAAATCCCTTTCTCCCATTTTTTCTCCTAATAGACTGTTGAAAAAGTATTTATTAGCTTGTCATTCCTCCCCATATCAAGCCTGCCTGTCGGCAGACAGGTACGGGGTAAACTCCAGCAGGAATCCAGAACCTTTTGAATTTACAAGAACTGGATTCCCGCTAAAAACATGTGGGAATGACATTTAAGGGTCTTGCGAGTTTTTTAGCAGCCTATCAATTCTGCTTAAATATCTCGCTGAAAAATTGCTTCATGTCTTCCCATGAACGTCTGTCTGCCTTTTCATTGTATGCAGCGCCTTTGGAATTGTCATTGCCTGCATCAGGATTTGTAAAGCTGTGAACTGCGCCGCCGTAAATCACCATGTGCCAATCAACATTTGCCTTTCGCATCTCATCCTGAAATGCAGCGACCTGTGCTGGCGGGACATTTGGGTCATCTCCGCCGTGCAATGCCAGCACCTTGCCTTTTATATTCTTTGCATCATTAGGATTTGGCGTGTCAAGGCCTCCGTGAAAGCTTACAAAACCTGCTATATCTGCGCCGCTTCTGGCAAGTTCTAATACAGTTGTGCCGCCAAAACAGTAGCCAATGGCAGCAGTACGCTTTGTATCAGCAAGTTTATGGTTTTTCAGGACATCAAGCCCTGCATTAACTCTATCACGCATGAGCTGGCGGTTTGACTTGTATTTTCCTGCCTCTGCAGATGCCTCTTCACGGCTTTTTGGCCGTACACCTTTGCCGTAAATATCTGCTGCAAATGCAACATAGCCGAGCTTTGCAAGCTGCTCTGCCCGCTTCTTGACATAGGGATTAACCCCCATCCACTCATGCACAATCAGGATGCCAGGACGCTTGCCCTTAACTGCATCATCATAAGCAAGATAGCCTTCAAGAACAGTATCGCCTTGTTTGTATTCAACTACCTCTGTGCGTAATTCCGCCTGCACATTTACTGCTAATAATAAAACAATAATTAATGAGAATAAGAATTTCATAAGACCTCCTTTTGATTGTTTTGTAACCAAATATTATCATATATGTTATAATTCTTCAATACAGCATAGTAAGGAGAATATAAGATGAAAAGGTTGTTAAAAATAATATCTCTGATACTTGTCTCATTTTTTCTGTTTATTCTCTTAGGCATTATTATACTCCCTTACATCATAGACCTCAATAAATATAAAGAGATGGCTGTCAAGGAATTGGGAAAGTCTTTGAATCGGGAGGTTTCTATTGAGGATATGAAGGTTACTGTATTAACCGGTATCGGTGTAGAGCTTAAGAACATAAAAGTAAAAAATCACCCTGCATTTTCAAAAGGTGATTTACTCGCTCTTGATAGCATAAGATTCAGGATAAAGCTGCTGCCGCTTATAAAAGGCAGAATAGAGTTTAATAAGGTCATCATCAATAAACCAAACTTTCTTTTAGAGAAAAATAAAAAGGGGGACTGGAATTTTTCTAATATATCAGAAAAGGATAAATTAGAAAAGCCCGCTCTAAAGGCTGCAAAGGAGGCTGATAAAGCTTCATTTAACCTTCTTGCAGCGCTTCTTGTTTCAGATTTAGAACTTAAAGGCGGAAGTGTTAAAATAAATGATATTAAGATAAAGGACATGAATATAAAAGTTAAGGATATATCCATTGGAAGCCCAATAAAGCTAAATGCCTCATGGAGCATTGACGGTTCAATACCAACAAAGATGAAGATGGACGGCACGTTGGGGCCTGTGAGCGCTTTTGATATAAATGAGTTACCTGTAAATGCAAATCTACAAATCAAGGATATTGACCTTTCATCGTATCATTCTATTTTAGGTCTGCTACAGGATAATAAGGTATCTGGCAAGGGCTTTTCAGAAATCAAGATTAAAGGAAAGATTGGAGACCTTTTGGCCTCTGGAAAGGTTGAGCTAAATAGTTTTGTGTTTGACTATAAAACTGGCCGCATACGATTAGCTGATATTAAGATTCCATTTGATGTAAATAAGAAGGTTATTAATATAAATGAACTTAAATTTAAACTGTATGAAGGCGGCTCAAAGGATGTTGTTAGCATAGAGATGAGTGAAAAAGAGACCAAGATTAAAATCAAACCGAATTTTGAATCTGTCCAGACGGGGCAGTTTTTAAAAGACCTTGCTATATCAAAGGTCAATGTTTCAGGTCCTTTATTATTAAATGCTGATATCACTACTTCTGGAATGGATAAAGATATAATGTTAGCAAAGGCAGACGGCGGTGGGTTCTTTATAATCAAAAATGGAAAGATTTCTGACCTTGAAATAATTGATAAGATAATTGAGCTTGGCTACCTTACAGCATCAAAACCGCGCAAGATTGGTAAGGTTACAGAATTTGATGAGCTATCCAGCCACTTCCGCATAGAGAAAGGCTATGTCAAGACAGAAGACCTGAAGCTTATTGGCAAGGATCTTTCAATTGATGCAAAGGGTTATTACGGTCTGTTAAATAATGAAATAAATTTTGATGTAGCTGCTAAAATAGAGGACAACCATTTAGAATTCAAGATTACAGGCACAACTGATAAGCCAAAATATGTTTTAAAGACAAAAAGGATACAGCAGAACATAATTAAGGGTGTTATTAAAAAAGGCGCAGAAAAAGGGAAGCTTGATGAAAAGGATGTAAGGGACA
>JAHFEP010000117.1 GCA_023248415.1 Nitrospirota bacterium | reverse complement strand
AAAAAATGCTGATTTCAATAGTAATACCTGTATATAATGAAAAAGATACGCTCCAGCAGCAATTAGAGAAGGTTCAGGCTGTTGAAATACCTTTTGAAAAAGAGATTATTGTAGTGGATGACGGTTCTACAGACGGCACCCGGCAGCTCCTTGAAGATATAGATAAATCTAAAAATGGAGATTTTAATATTATTTATCATAATAAAAATTGCGGCAAAGGAGCAGCGTTAAAAACAGGCTTTGCTGCTGCAAAGGGGGACATAGTAATTATTCAGGATGCAGACCTTGAATATAACCCTTCCGAGTATCCAAAGCTTATTCAACCCATTTTAGACGGCAAGGCAGATGTTGTGTATGGCTCAAGGTTCAAGGGAGGGGGTCCGCACCGAGTGTTATTCTTTTGGCACTATATTGGAAATATGATATTAACAACAATGTCCAATATGTTTACGAATATGAATCTGACCGATATGGAAACAGGTTATAAAATATTTAAAAGGGAGACGCTTGAGCGCATTAATCTTAATGAAAGGGGATTTGGAGTAGAGCCAGAGATTACCGCAAAGGTGGCAAGACTCGGCTGCCGCGTGTATGAGATTGGCATCTCATATTCAGGCCGCACATATTTAGAAGGGAAAAAGATTAACTGGAAGGACGGGATATGGACTATTTGGTGTATCATTAAATACAATCTTTTGTCGTAATTCCAATTTGCATTCAAGTTGTCATCCCCGAGTGCTTCTATCGGGGATATGGTTTTTATTAAAACCGGATTAGTCCCCGAGTTCTTTAATCGGGGATTAAACACCCCCGATAGAAACATTCGGGGGCAGGCTTCGGGAATGACAGAACTAAGAATAAGTGTCATCTTGAAAGCAAAGTGGGCTAAGACATATTAACGGTCTCAAAATTGAATTGACATGAGATGCTCTTGCAAACCGGTTGTCATGCCCGAAAGCTTCTGTCGGGCATCCAGTCCTTCGACAAGCTCAGGATGCATGGTGAGCCTGTCGAACCATAGATTCCCGCCCAGAAGCATCGCGGGAATGACATTATTGTAAGTATGTCATTCCTGCGTGTATCTGGCAGGAATCCAGTCTTGTACATTGTGGATTCCCGCTCAAAAACGCTGCGGGAATGACATATTGTAAAAACGTTGCGGGAATGACAAAGCTTGTCCTCGTGAAAACGGGGATGGGGATATGAGCAAGAGGTTTTTATGTTATTACTATTTTGAGACCCTTAATAACAGGATTTTGGTATAATAATTAATATATGGTAGATTATCTAACAATATTCAAAAAACTAAATGAAAAAAAGATAAGATATCTCTTAGCTGGGGGAATAGCGGTTAATCTGCATGGGATTCCGAGGATGACCTATGATATAGACTTAATCGTTGACCTTGAGGATAAGAACTTAGAGAAGTTTTTGCAATTATTGAAGGGATGGGGATTTAAGCCAAAGATTCCTGTAGATATTATGGATTTTGCAGAAAAAGAGAAAAGGGAGGATTGGATAAAAAATAAGAACATGAAGGCGTTTAATCTTGTGAATCCAAAATGGGCAGTTTCGGAAATTGATATTCTGATAAATACACCTATAGACTATAAGATAGCGTCAAAGGGCATTAAATATTTTGTTGTTCAGAATATTGCTATCCCTACTGTTTCAATTGATGACCTTATAAAGATGAAGCAGAAAACAGATAGAGAGCAGGATAAAGCAGATATAAAATATTTAAAGAGGTTGAAAAATGAGAAAAAATAGGGTGCGGGGATTTAGCTATTATTTAAGCGAGGAAATAATAAAGGATTATCAAAAAAAGCCCCTAAAACTGAGGCTAAAGTGGCTGTATATGGGAAACCTCTTTCGGAAGAATTACCCTAAGAATATTATCAGACTTCACAACAGATTTCGTGAGGGAGAGGTTGAATGAGGTATTTTCAGGCGAAAAATCAGCAAGGTTTTACATTAATTGAATTGATTGCAATTATTATTGTTCTTGCGATTATTGCCGCAGTTGCAATTCCCAGGCTGGGTGATGTAACCTCAATGAAGTCTGGAGCAACAGCAGAAAAGCTCAAGTCAGACATCCGCTATGCACAGGAGCTGGCAATGACGCAAAACAGGAGGTACAGGGTATATTTTAATACAGCGCCTGCGCCGGCAAGCGGCTATGCTGTTGTGAATAATGCTGACGGCGATGCAAACTGGGGCGAGGCAGGAGAGTTTGCACCTGACCCGAGTGGAAAAGGGGATCTGACTGTTACCCTGAATTCAGGAGACTATGCAGGGGTTACTGCATCATCATCTGTTAATCCAATTGAATTTAATTCCTTAGGAAGACCGACAGGCGGTGCAGCTACTATTACTGTATCTCCGGGGAGCTATACAATAACTATTGCTGCGGAAACAGGGGCAGTGAACTGATAAAAATGGACAAGAATCTTAATACCCCCTTTAGTAAAGGGGGTAAGGGGGATTTAAAGGTATTTCATTAAAAGACTATGCTTTCATATAATGGAAAACTAAAGGATCATTCCAGAAAGCTTAGAAAAAATATGACAGATTCTGAAAGAGTAATTTGGTTAAAAATAAGATGCAAACAACTAAAAGGTTATCAATTTTATAGGCAAAAGATTATAGGAAATTATATTGTTGATTTTTATTGTCCAAAAGCACAGCTTGTTATAGAAATAGATGGTGGACAGCATTATATCGCAGAGGGAGCACAAAAAGACAGACTCAGAGATAATTACATGAGAGGGGTGGGGCTAAGGGTTTTAAGATTTTCAGATAGAGAGGTTTTTGCAAATCTGAATGAAGTTATTGAGGAAATATGGAAAAACTTATAATCTCTAAAATCCCCCTTATTCCCCCTTTTAAAAAGGGGGATAGGGTACTACTGAATAACCAAAAAGGTTTCTCTCTTATAGAAACCATTATTGTAATTATTGTAATCAGCATCGGCGCAATAGGTGTGCTTACTGTTTTTATTACAGGCATGAAAGGCGCTGCTGACCCGCTCATTACTATTCAGGCAGTAGAACTGGCACAGGAGAAGTTGGACATTATTATTGCAGACAGGCAGAATACAGCAAGGAGCTATAATTATGCAACGAATCCTGCATACTATACTGCTGAGAATCCTGTTTCAGGTTTTACAAGTTTCAATCGCTCTGTAGCTATTGCCTGTTTCACAGGGACACCTTTTACGGGGGCCGGCTCTGCTCCCGCTCCGTCTTGTGTTGGTGTTGGAAATTATGCCCGTGTAACTGTTACTGTAACACATGCTGCTATCGGCAGCGCAACGGCTGTAACGCTATTGACGAATTATTAGTATGCGGCTTAAGGCAAAGGTTATGATGCTAAAAAAGAACGAATCAATGAAATTAAACAACCAAAAAGGCTTTACCTTAATTGAGATGGTAATTGTAATTGTGCTTATCTCAATAATCGCCGGGGTTGCTGCGATGATTATTCTTGAGGGCGCAAAGTCATATCAGAAAGAGGTGAGCTACTCTGATATTCATAATCAGGGCAGGCTGGCTATAGAGCGGATGGCAAGGGAGATAAGGATGATAAGGAGCGCTACTGCTGCGGATATATCAACAATGACTGCAAGTAATATTGTATTTAATGATGTAAACGGCACAAACATCCAATTTAGTTTTGCAGGCAATACAATCAGCCGCAGCGGAAATACACTTGCTAACAATGTTCAGTCTATGGCCTTTTCCTATTATCAGCAGGACGGCACAACTGTAGCAGGCTCAGCGGCTGAAGTCTGGTATGTTCAGATAAGCCTTACTATGGTCAATGCCGGAGAGACGCTTCCCTTGCGGCTCCGTGTGCATCCGAGGAATTTTTAAAAAAAATGGGTCAAGGGGCAAGGGTTAAGGGTCAAGTAATAAACATAAAGTCAGAGTTTGCAGGGCAAGGCTTCTACTACATCTACCTCTATCAATGAACTGCAATCCACACGGGCTATAATCTTGATTTTGGGCAGATAGCATGATAAAATAATAATAAGGAAAGGATATATTGATTGAGCAAAATAGGACAAATTCATGTTGAATGGTAGAATTCGTAGAACTTGGTCCAAAGAAGGCAAATATGAAGTAGTTGGTATCTCTTTAGACAGGCGGCCTATCGGAATAGTATGTCGTATAACAGGAACTGGAAAAGTTCGAGTAATAACTGTTTATGAAGATAAACCCAAGGGGTAAGTAAAAGGAGGTGTTAAAATGGGATTTTGGGATGGAGAGAAGTGCGAATATTGTAATGGTCTGATTGTTGAAAAAAAAATAGACCTGCCCAGAAAAGTAGGAGATAGGTATGTCCTTATTAGGAATGTGCCAGTTGGTGTATGTAAAAAATGCGGGACTAAATATTATGCGGCAAATGTTCTTAAAACTATTGAATCAAGTGTTTGTGGCAGAAGAAAAATAGAGAGCAAAATTCCTATGGCTGTTTACTCTCTTTGAACAAAAACAAAGAATTTGGTTTTATGAGTGTTTTATGAAGAAATTAAAAAACCAATCAGGCGTTTCCATTATTGCAGCAATCTTTATAATAGTGATTCTTGCCTTCATGGGCATGGTCTTTCTTACACTTTCTACTTCTACCACATCCACCTCTATCAATGAACTGCAATCCACACGGGCTCTGTATGTTGCAGAGGGAGGTCTGCAATATACCCTCGCGTTTAGTAAAGATAATATCCCTAACTATTCAACAAATGGAATCTGGACAAATCTTGGCGCGGGCCAGTTCAAGGTTGATACCCCTGCTTATTTAACATCAAATATAGCTGCAGGAGCAGCAACTATACCTGTTGTCTTTGACCCAACAGCATCTTTCCCTGCAACAGGCCGCATAGCAATCCGTCGTATCAACCCGAATATCGGCTATAATCTTGATTTTGGCATTACTTATCTGAATAAAGATGCTAATAATTTTCTCATTGCATCCGGAGGACTGGCACATTCACTAAATGATTCTGTCTATCCTGCTGCAAAAGTTACAACAACAATTGCCGGTTCCTCATGCGCCTCACTTGCTACAATTGATGTCGGTGAGGATACAGGAGGCTTTGCCATCAGTCGTCCTTTCTATATAGACAACGAGTATTTTTTATGCGCTACAAAAACACAGTACCAATTTCAGACCTGCCAGCGATGTTATCTTGGAAGCTCAACGGCAGCACATACTGCCACGCTTGCAACCCCTACTAATGCTGCCTTTACTGCAGGGGCAGGGATATTACTATCTGGAGCTTATTACTACCGTGTTTCTGCTACAAACGTCATTGGCGAGACTTTAGCGTCAGCAGAGACATCTCTTGTATTAGCAGCAACCGGCGGTGTAAATGTCAACTGGGGGGCTGTCCCAGGGGCAGCAGGTTATAAGATTTATGGCAGGTCAACAGGCGCTGAACAGCTTATTGCAGCCGTAGGGGCTGTTACAACCTATCTGGATAACGGCTATATTACACCGTCAGGGGCATTACCGTCCAGCAATACCACCAGCAGCTATGCTTCACAATATATCCTGACTTCCACAGGGAAGATAAGTAATGCTCAAAGGGTTGTACAGATAAGCGCAGGACCAGAATGAGGAATTGGAGGGCCTCATATGAAAAATTTTTATAAGAATAAAAGATATCTTATGTTTGTGTCCGGCGTGGCGGTTGCCTGCCTGCTTTCCTACACAATAACGGTTCACGCATTTGGCACACAACAATGCGCTGCATCGCGATTTGCCTCCAATCTGAACTGTACTGCCAATGACGTCTCTATCACCGGCATAGCGATCGCCCCGGGCGGTCCCACATTCTGCATTGGCGGCAGCATCATCGTGGTAGACCTCGATGTCACGGTCAATTCCGGCGTGCCTAACCGCTGGGACATCGGCATTTTCCTCGCCAACGACGGTAAAAACCCGAAGCTGACCCCGGCAAATGGCGGCTCGAATGTATGCTCCGTGGGTATCCTGCCGACCACCGATCCGCCATTCCGGAACTTAGACCCTGGCCCGTGGGGCGGCATCCTCGACACCTGCGGCGATGTCAACGGCTCGATGAATGGGAACACCGGCAGAGGCGTCTTGAGAATGACCGGTGTTCCTGTGTCCTGCCAGGCGATCAGCTTAAGCGGTGGAAAATTGTACATCCCCTTCGTCGTGAGCTGGGACACCCAGTCCAGCCCTAGCGGCGGGACATGCACGTCCATTGCCGATCCGGTGCCCGCTACAAAGGCCAAATGCAACTCCCCTGATACCACTGTAGCAACTGAGGTTGCCTATGGCACGCTTAATCTCGTGGCTCTGCCCGCCATCACCAATACCGACGGCATCACCACCATCACCACCGGCGCTACCACCACTTATACTGTCGTCATAACCAATACCACGGGCGTTGCGTTAAGCAACGCCGTCTTCACAGACCCCGCCGTAGCCAATCTCACTGCGAATAGCGTAACCTGCGCCGCCGGCGGCGGAGCGACCTGCCCCGCCACCACCGTGGCGGCCATGCAGGGCGCGGGCATCACTATCCCTTCCATGCCCATCAACAGCAGCGTAACCTTCACCATTAACGCCACCCTCAACGCTACTGCAGTAGGCACACTCACCAACACAGCCAACGTTACCGTCAGCGGCCAGACCAACTCGGCCAGCGACACCGACACCATCGTAAAGACGAAGATATTCGACTGGCGGGAGGTGTTTCAGTAGAACCGCAAAAGCGCAAAATAGAACCGCAAAAGCGCAAAGAAAATATCTTATCAAGGCATCTGCTTTTTTATTCCTGAGGAATTGACAGGGGAATTGCCTTGACTGCCTATTTTAATGTTGTTATTATATAAATATAATCTTGTAAACCGCAGAGACCACAACACCTTTAGTGCGTTATGATGCCTCACATAGATTCGCTCATACAGAGAGCATTTTTTAAAGGAGGTCAAAGAAAGTGACTGAACAGGAAATATTTAAAAAAAATCTTGTCTTAAGCACAGAATTTGACAGATACATCTTAGAACATCCAGAGTTTGCTGAGAAGATTCCTCTAAATGCCCAGATCGTTTTTTTGCCGGAAGATGACCAGAAGTTATGCAGAATAAATATGGAAATAGCAGAGAAACAGAGAGAGGCAGGGCAGCAGGTTGTGTATGTGCATATAGGCGGAGTTGCTCCACAGCTTTCAAGGCTAAAGGATGTCAGTTTGGAAGTGAAGGTGGCATGATGTGTAGACGCGATCCATAGCTATATTTAAAGTTGTAAAATATATAAACGTAAAAGCGCAAAAGAAATATCAACCGTAGAAACGCTAAAACGCTAAGGGCGAAAGGTAGTCTATAATTTAAAAAAATATTGCAAACACGATGCTTATTATGGTAAAGTAGCTTGAGAAATAGAGGGAGATATTAATGAGTGTGGATACCTTAAAGATATACGAAATCCTATCTGCAAGTCTGCCAAAGACTCAGGCAAAGGCAGTTGCAAAGGCGATTGACGAGGCTATAGAGGCCGATATTGAACGAAAAAAGGAAATCCTTGTTACCAAAGAAGACCTCCATGGAGAAGCCTCAAAACTTGAGAAAGAGATGGCGAGACTTGAAATCAAGATAGAATCTACAAAGTCAGAGATTATCAAATGGATGTTTATCTTCTGGATTAGCCAGATAGGGGTTATTACAGGCATAGTGTTTGCCATGCTTAAGCTCTATTTTAAGTAAACTCCGTTCTATTGTGGTGTCCGTAACACTTCTTTACACTTTTTTTAGTGTCATTCCCGCAACGTTTTTGAGCTGTCTTTCGCTACTGTCTTTCGCTACTCCGTAGCTTCAGACAGCGAAGGATAGCGGGAATCCACACCTCCCCTTTTTCCCCTCCTTAGCAAGGAGGGGATGGGGAGGTATGGATTCCTGCCAGAGGCATGCAGGAATGACAAAAAGTGTAAAGCTATTTATGAGATAGCACACTAATAACAAGGATTTTCTTTTAATGAAACATAAACTCTTAAAACAGATAAAAGATTATTTTAAAGATATTGATGAGGTTGCTTCTGTCTATTTTTTTGGCTCCGCAGCGAGCGGGAAAGAAAAAGAGTCAAGCGATATTGATATTGCCATTCTTCTTAGAGCCGGGATTAATCCGTATAAGCCTGTAGATATACAGTTAAGAATAATGTCTGACCTTGAGATGCTCTTAAAAAGGCAGGTAGATGTTGTTTTACTGGGCAGCGCAGATGCTGTGTTAGAGCGCCAGATTCGTAAACATGGCAAGGTCATTCTTGATAAAGAACCAGCAATCCGGATGGCTTATGAAGTTAATGCAAGAAAAAGGTATTTTGATTTTTCTTATAGGCATAATGATTATATAAAGGCATTAAAAAATAGAATTCTGCAGGCGACACAATGATTGATAGAGAAATTACAGACAGGCTGATTTCTCTAATCTCAGAATATACCCAGGATTTAAAGGATACCACAAAATCACTTCGTCCGCCGCAATTCGCCTGAATATCTTTTCTATGCCTGAATAAAAATCATGAAGGATGCTTCCTGCAACTTCAATCCCTTTTGGGAAAAGTCCCCAGATAGAGCTTAATGCCTTGAAATATTTTTCTGTTTTCAGGCCTGATACAGCAATATCAACATCAGAATGTTCTGTAAATTCGTCCTCGCTTA
>JAHFEP010000010.1:14120-27017 GCA_023248415.1 Nitrospirota bacterium | reverse complement strand
TTTAAAAAAATCCTACTGCCTTAATCTTCATTTCTATTAAACAATCTCCGTTAGAAAGGACAGTTCCCATATAAATCTTTTTGGGATTATACAGGATGGGGCTTTCTAATAGGGTAAAATATAAAAAGCCTTGACAATACCATGTTATCCAATTAGGATTATATCAATTTAGGGTCTTCGCGTAAAAGAGTGGGTTAATTTCACCCCCCTTTTCCCCTCTTTAGTGTCATTCCCAATGCTTCTGTCAGGGGTGCAAGACTGGATTCCCGCCAGATACACGCAGGAATGACAAACATATAATAATGTCATTCCCGCAGTGCTTTTGAGCGGGAATCTAAATAATATACACAGATTTTTTTACCAAATTTAAACTTCTTTTTTCCCTTGTTTTATGCTATCTTATGAGTAGTTTTTTTACCCACTCAATTACACGATGAGCCAAATAATGCAGTAAAAAAGTTAGCTAATTCAATTCCAATTCAGTCAAGGACAGAAAGAGAATGATAATATGAATGTTCTTGTAATCGGCAGCGGTGGCAGGGAGCATGCGCTGGTGTGGAAGATTCGCCAGAGCAAAAGGGTTAAAAAACTTTTTTGCGCGCCGGGCAATGCAGGTATTGCAGAAGAGGCAGAGTGTGTAAATATTCAGCCTGACAATGTTGATGCACTTCTTTCCTTTGCAAAGGAAAGAAAGATTGATTTGACAGTTGTAGGACCTGAACTATCGCTCTCATTGGGTATAGCAGACAGATTTGAAAAAGAAGGGCTCCGCATCTTTGGGCCAAAGGCATCTGCTGCTAAGCTGGAGTGTAGCAAGGCCTTTTCTAAAGAGATGATGGCAAAATGCAATATTCCTACTGCTGCATTTAAGACATTTACCTCATCAAAGGATGCAAAGGAATATATCAAAGAAAAAGGCGCTCCATTGGTAATCAAGGCAGACGGCCTTGCTGCTGGCAAAGGTGTTGTTGTTGCAGAGTCAGAGGATGAGGCGATTAATGCGATTACAGATATGATGGAAAAACGAATCTTTGGAGATGCAGGGAATAAGGTTATAATTGAAGATTGTTTAAAAGGCGAAGAGGCGTCTTTTATGGTGTTCACTGATGGAACCACTATTGTTCCAATGGTGAGCGCTCAAGACCACAAAAGGGTATTTGATAATGATAAAGGTCCGAATACAGGCGGCATGGGCGCCTATTCGCCTGCGCCTGTTGTTTCAGATGCCCTTGCTGATAAGGTTATAAATGACGTTTTTAAACCACTCATATCAGGTCTTAAAAGGGAAGGTATAAATTATAAAGGTGTGCTTTATGCAGGTCTGATGATTGATGATAACCAGCAGAATGTCTTAGAATTCAACTGCCGCTTTGGCGACCCAGAGGCTCAGCCTATACTTTTCAGGCTAAAAAGTGATATTATAGAGATAATGGAGGCAATAATAGATAATAGACTATCTGATATTGATGTTCAGTGGAATCAGGGGGCGTCAGTCTGTGTTGTGATTGCCTCAAAGGGTTATCCGGGAAATTATGAAAATGGGAAGGTTATTAATGGAATTGATGAAGCAGAAAAAATAACTGGTGTTAAGGTGTTTCATGCAGGGACAGCAAAGAAGGATAATAATATAGTTACTGCAGGAGGCAGGGTGCTTGGTGTTACTGCATCTGGTATTGATATTAATGAGGCTGTAAGGACTGCATATAAGGCAGTTGAGAAGATTAAATTTGAAGGGATGCACTACAGAAGGGACATTGCATCTAAGGCGTTGTCATTGACTGCGAATTAGCAAATTGCTGAAAAACGTTATTTTTGCTAACGAAGCGGATACAATAATCTCCCCTAACCCCTCTTTAGAAAAGAGGGGAATTAAAGTCAGATTATACAAAAGGAGAAAGAATGAAGATAATGGAAGAAAAACCGCTTGTAGGGATTGTTATGGGAAGCAGCTCTGATATTGAGATAATGGAGGAGGCTGCAAGGGTATTAAAGGAATTCGGCATCCCCTATCAAATGACCATTGCCTCTGCGCACCGTTCTCCAAAAAGGACTTCTGAATATGCAAAGAGCGCTGTTGAACGGGGGTTTGAGGTTATTATTGCAGGCGCAGGAAGCGCAGCGCATTTGGCAGGCGTGATTGCATCTGAAACTATTCTTCCTGTAATAGGCGTGCCAATAGATTCCTCGCCTTTAAAAGGGCTTGATTCCCTTCTTTCAACTGTTCAGATGCCTGCCGGTATACCTGTTGCAGCAATGGCTATTGGCAAGTCAGGCGCAAAAAATGCAGGGATATTTGCAGCAGAGATACTGGCAACAAAATATCCTGAGATTTTGGAAAAATTAATAAATTACAGAAGAAGGCTGGCAGAGAACATAGAAAAAGAGGCAAAGAAGCTTGAAGGCTAATGTAGCGCCTCATAAATATTAACGGTCTCAAAATTGAATTAACATGAGAGACTCTTGCAAACCGGTTGTCATGCCCGAAAGCTTCTGTCGGGCATCCAGTCCTTCGATAAGCTCAGGATGCATGGTGAGCCTGTCGAACCATAGATTCCCGCTCAAAAACTCTGCGGGAATGACAATACCGTAACTTTTGCAACCAGATATAGCAATGGCAAAGATTATAAAGATTGACCCAAAAAAGCCAGATATAAATAAGATTAAAGAAGTTGCAGATGTTTTGAAAAAAGGCGGGCTTATTGCATTTCCAACTGATACTTTCTACGGTCTGGGCGCTGATGCGACAAATAAAGAAGCAATAAAAAAGATATATTTAGTTAAAGGCAGAGATTATAAAAAACCAATACTGATTTTAGTTGATGATAAGAATAAGATTTCTAAGTTAGTAAAAGAGATACCTGATATAGCAAAAAGACTGATGGAAAAGTTCTGGCCAGGCCCTCTCACATTAATTTTTAAGGCAGCAGATGTGATTCCTCAATCCTTGCTTGGAAATGGCGATAAAATAGGCATAAGAATCCCTGATAACCCGCTTACACTCCTGCTTCTGAAGACAGCAGGGTGTCCTATTACAGCAACAAGCGCAAATCTATCAGGAAAACCGAGCCCATCTGAGCCCGAAAATATAATAAAGGATTTAGGCGGAAAAATTGATATAATATTAGACGGAGGCAGGACAACTGGGATAAAGGAATCAACAGTAATAGATATTACAGAATATCCTCCAGTCTGTATAAGAGAAGGCATGATAACTGCTAATGAGATTGAAGAGTTTATTGGCATAAAATTAAAGCGAGGCGCATTATGAAATCCTTTTTTGATAATTTAAGGTTAAGGACAAAGCTTTTGCTTATGATGCTCCTTCTTTCGCTTCTTTCTCTTGTCATGCTCTTTGCAATATACTCTCACGGCGAACGTACCTTAATGAAGGAGATAGAGCAGCATACAAATGACCTTACAACAGCCATTAAAATGAGCGTTGAGGAGCTTACATCGCAGGAGCAGACAGACGAGGCAAGGCTAAGGGACTATGTCCAACAGTTGAACCAGAAGGGTGTCAATGAAATATCCATCATAAGCAATGAAGAAGAGATTATAGCAAGCTCAAACCCAAAGAAGGTAGGCAAAAAAATTGACCCAAAGAAAAAGGATTTATTGATTACTGCTAAACTTGGCGAGGATTTAGGGCCGACTGCAAAACAAAAGACCCAGAATATCCTTATTCCTGTAATTGTTAATAATGAACAGGTAGGCTATGTGCATATTAAGATGGTGCTTGATGATTTTACAAATCTGCTTAAATCCAATAACCTCAAGAGATTGATTGCAACGATATTTGTATTTACTATTGGAATCGCTGTATCGCTGTTTCTTTCATGGAAATACACTGCGCCGATTCATGAGGTTGTAGATGCTGCAAAGGCTGTTGCAGCAGGCGACCTTTCTAAAAAACTTGAGGTAAAAAGAAACGATGAGATTGGCGAGCTTACAAAGAGTTTTAATGAAATGATTGAAAAATTGCGGCTTCAAAAAGAGCTTGAAGACAGGCTTAATCAGGCAGAGAAGCTTTCTGCACTGGGCCAGTTTGCATCAGGCATAGCGCATGAGATAAGGAATCCCCTGAATTTTATCAATCTTAGCATTGACCATGTCAGGAAGAAGTTCTCTCCGAAGAATTTAAAGGAAAAAGAAGATTTTTCCAGATTGATGCTAAAGGTTAAAGATGAGATAAGGAGGCTTAATGATTTGATAAGCAATTTCTTAAACTATGGCAAGCCTATAAAACTTAATGTAAAAGAGGCAGACCTGAAAACAGTTGTTGCTGAGATAACAGCATTGGCAGAGCAGAAGATGCAGATGGACAAGATCAATATTGAAATAGATATACCTGAAGATATACCGCAGCTAATGATAGATAAAGACCAGATGAAGATATGTTTTATAAATATTATTCTAAATTCAATTCAGGCAATGCCAAAAGGAGGGAGTCTGACAATAAAGGCAAGGCCTGATTCTAATGAAGGGAATTTAGATATTACTTTTAATGATACTGGTTCAGGCATTGATATACAGGATATGGACAGGATATTTGACCCGTATTTTACCACAAAGGATGTTGGCATAGGTTTGGGATTGGCGCTTACAAAAAAAATAATAAATGAGCATAAAGGAGAGATATTTGTTTACAGCCGCCCCGGCGTAGGGACAAATGTAACAATCAGGCTTCCTCTTGCAAATGAGATGGCTGTAAGGTGATATTATGGAACATGGCAGTATATTAGTTGTTGATGACGAAAAATCACAAAGGGATATATTAAAGACAATTCTTGAAGACGAAGGCTATGATGCTGAGGTATCTTCCAATACCTCTAATGCCCTTGACCTGATAAAAAAAAGGGACTTTGACATTGTCCTTACTGACCTTAAGATGCCAGGTTCTGACGGTTTAGACCTGCTTCAAAAGATCCTGAATAAAGATTCTTTAATGTGCGTAATAATCATGACTGCCCATGGAACAATAGACACTGCTGTAGAGGCAATGAAAAAGGGCGCCTTTGATTATCTTACAAAGCCCCTTGAAAGGGATGAGCTCCTTTTGTGCCTGAAGAGGGCATTTGAAAAGATAAGGCTTGTAAAAGAGAATATACTCCTTCACCAGCAGTTAGAGGAGAGATTCAAAATTGATAATATGATTGGCAGCCACGGAAAGATGCAGGAGGTATTTAAGATAATAAAAAAGGTTGCAAATTCTAATTCCACTGTTCTTATATGCGGTGACAGCGGCACTGGAAAGGAACTTGCGGCAAGGGCAATACATTATAACAGTCCGCGTAAGGATAAGACTTTTTCAGCAGTAAGCTGCGCAGCAATACCTGATACCCTGTTAGAAAGCGAATTGTTCGGTTACGAGAAAGGCGCATTTACAGGCGCCTATGATAAAAAAATCGGCCTGATAGAATCAACAAACGGCGGAACACTCTTTCTTGATGAGATTGGTGAATTGAACCTAAATATGCAGGCAAAGCTGTTAAGGGTTTTGCAGGAGAGAGAGATTAGAAGGGTAGGCGGGGTAGAAAATATTAAGGTTGATGTCAGGATACTTGCTGCTACAAATAAAACCCTTGAAGCAGAGATTAAAAAGGGAAGGTTCAGAGAAGACCTCTATTACAGGCTGAATGTTATTTCTTTTCTACTGCCTCCTTTGCGCGAAAGGATAACTGATATACCTGAATTGGTTGCCCATTTCATAAAAAAGCACAACACAATTTCAGGTAAAAACATAAAAGGGATTACAAACGAGGCTTTACAGGTTCTTATGAACTACAACTGGCCCGGAAATGTCAGGCAGCTTGAATCTGTGATTGAGCGGGCAATGCTTATGTGCGAAGGCAATGAGATAACAATAGAGGATTTCCACTCAGAGATAAAGACACCGCTTTATAAGATTGGCAATATTAACTTTGACATTCCGCCTGAGGGGATTTCCTTTGAGGCATTTGAAAAGGAGCTGTTGACAAAGGCAATGGAAAGATCAAACTGGAAGATTGTTGATGCAGCAAAACTCCTCGGCATGTCATACAGGACGCTGCAATATAGGTTGAATAAGTTTAATATAAACAAAGATGTTGAACTCAGATAACAAACTCTCCATTTTGACTGACATACCTTTGTCACTACTCTGTTTTATAATATTCTTTTAACAGGCTGTTAGTGCGTCAGGGATAAAACTATGACGGTTTTAAAAGAGGACATTTCTATCCACTTTCCCCACCTTGCAGTTTTAAGGGCATCCGCAGGGTCTGGCAAGACCCATGCCTTGTCAAAAAGATTTGTCCAGTTCATTCTGTCCCAAAATATACCAAACAACAGATTGCAAAATATACTTGCAGTCACATTTTCAAATAATGCTGCAAAAGAGATGAAGGAGAGGATTCTTAAATGGTTAAAGCTGATTTACCTCAATTATGAAGAAGCTGACGAGATTATACAGCTTATATCGCTAAATGATAAAGAAGCGGCAGAAAAAGCTGGAAAACTAATAGACAGAATCCTTGATAACTATTCTGATTTTCAGGTAAAGACCATAGACAGCTTTATAACTTCTGTTTTCAAGGCATCTTCCATTGATTTTGGATTTAATCCTGATTTTGAAATCCTCATGAAAAGCAATTCCCTTATTGAATATTCATTCAAGCTATTCTTAAAAAATGTGAAGGAAGGAGCCAGTGATGAAGCATTATTTGAAGAGATTATTGGAAAAATTCAGAAGCAAAAAGGGGATAACACCGCATATATATGGAACCCTGCAGAGGACATTCTAAAGGTAATCAAAGAGATGTACGGAAAGCTGGCATCTATTTGGAAAGCGCCGAAGATAGAGGGTTTTTCTTCGGAGATGTCTGAACTGCAGGATAAGTTAAAGACAGTGGTAAACAAGATAGAAGATGTGATAGAGAAATCAGGATTAGTTAGAAGCGGCAACTCTGCGTATAAAAATCTCTCAATCGCTGTTAGAGAAGGAAGATTTTCAGATATCATTGGCAGGGCTGGAGAGAGAATTCCAGTAAAGAAAGCTACAAAAAAAGATTTATTGCCGTCTTATAATCAAATTTCAGATTTATGGAATAATGCCTGCGAACTCGTCATCCGCTATACCTCCTTGTATTCCCATTCATATTACCTGCCATATTTGAGAGTCTATTATGAATTCACCAATACCCTTGAAAAGGTAAAGAGGCATCAGGGAAAGATATTTATTGAAGACCTAAACAGGAATCTTGCCAAATACCTTAATGAAGAAATAGTGCCTGATGTCTATTTCAGGATAGGAGAGACAATATACCATTTTTTGATTGATGAGTTTCAGGATACATCTCCAATCCAGTGGAGAAACCTCTCCCCGCTTCTGGAAAATTCCCTGTCACAGAAAGGCAGCCTCTTTGTTGTAGGAGACACAAAGCAGGCGATTTACGGATTCCGCAATGCGGATTATACAATCATGAAAAGTATTGAGGCAGGAAATCCGTTTCCCTCTGCAGAATATGATGTCGGAGAGCTTGATATCAATTACAGAAGCAAGCAGAAGATACTAAATTTTAGCGAAAAGGTATTTAAGGAAAACGTTAAGAATAATGAAAAATACAGCGAAGCAGGAGAGAGAAGCGGCCTGATTGACTACTGTCAGAATGTTAAAGAGGGGAATAAAAATGCAGGCTATGCAGAGGTTACAATCTGTAAAAAAGATGATGAAAACCCTGTTGAAAGAGAGAAGATTCAGGAACTAATAAAAGAATTGCACAAAAGGGGGTATGAATATAAGGATATTGCCATACTTGCCCTGACAAATGACGATGTAGTTAAGATTACAGGATGGCTTAATGAAATAGGCATACCTTTCATCTCCTACAGCAGCCTTGATATAAGAAAAAGGAAGATTACTGCAGAGGTAGTCTCTCTTTTAAATTTTCTTGACTCACCAATGGATGACCTGTCTTTTGCTGAATTTATCCTTGGGGATATTTTCAGCAAAACAGTTAACACACATGAACCTGAGATTAAAAGGGAGCGATTAACAGACTTTTTATTCAAATGCAGCGGCAGCTCTCCTCTCTACAAATCTTTTCAGAAAGAATTTGAGGTTATCTGGGATAAATTCTTTGCTGATTTATTTAAGGCATCAGGCTATCTTCCCATTTATGACCTTGTTACTGAGATATTTAATACATTCAGGCTTTTTGATGTTTTTGAAGACGAGGAGGCATCCCTTGTAAAGATACTTGAGGTTATCAAGGAGTTTGAAGGGGCAGGTTACAACACCCTTAGAGATTTTCTTGATTTTACTGAGGATAGCGAGACAGATGAATCTAAATGGAACATAAATGCGCCAAAGGATGCTGATACTGTAAATGTAATGACAGTGCATAAGGCAAAGGGGCTTGAATTTACTGTTGTAATAATGCTCCTCTATGAAAAGACAAACAAACCCTTTAATCTTATATTTGATGAGGATAAGGATAGTATTAATATGCTCAGGATTACAGAGAAAATAATAGAAGGCAATCCTCATTTGAAAGAATTATCTCAGAAAGCAAAAACAAAGGAGATGGTGAACAGCCTGAACAGCCTTTATGTTGGATTCACCCGCGCAAAGGAAGAATTGTATGTAATAGCCGTGAGTGATGGGAAAAATAAATACCCAATTGACCTTCTTCCAGTTGATGAGTATGCTCCATCTGATAATAAGCCTGTAAGAACCCCTGCTGAACTTAAGCCTGTTCCTAAACATATTAAAATCAGCCATCACCATAAGGGGCTTGATTGGAAGACAGGCATTGAAAAAGACCTGAATATCAGGGAAAAGCAGAGAGGTGAATTCATCCACAGGGTATTATCCAATATAGATTATTTACATGATGATTTAGAAGATGAGGTTATAAATATCATCAAAAAAGTCAATAAAGAGATAGGAACAGAATATCCTGAAAGCGAAATAAAAGATGCAGTTGTAAATATAATCAAACATGCAGATGTATCTGAATATTTCATTCAAAGACCTGACAGAGAGATTAAAAAGGAGCAGGAATTTTCTGATGAAAAAGGAAGCCTCTTCAGGATGGACAGAATAGTTATAGATAAAGGCAAGGCTGTTGTGATTGACTACAAGACAGGGATGGATAAAGAAGCAGAGGAAAAATATATATCTCAAATCAAGACATATTTAAAAATACTTGGAGGGATTTACCCTGACAAGGATATTGAAGGGATAATTGTATATGTTGATTTGAAAGAAGCAAGGAGGGTATCTTGAACACCCTTGTCATACCGCCCAAAAAGAACCTCATAGACGAGATAATCCCTTACCTGAAGGCAGCAGGCATGGATTATTCATTAAACCTGATAGTCTTTCCAGGCAAAAGGCCGTCCCACTTCTTAAGAAAGGCAATTGCAGAAAGGGTAAAAGCATGCTTTGTTCCGCCAGTCATATTTTCAATGGATGAGTTTATTGATTATGTGTATGAGACAGTTCAATCAAGAAGAAAACTTGAGGCAATAGATGCTGCTGCCATCCTTTACGACATTCAGACAAGGCTGTCAAAACCAATTGGCGGCAAAAATTTTATGTCGCCTGACTCTTTCTTTTCTATAGGGCTTAAAATCTATCAGGACATAGAGGAGCTGTATATAGAAAAAACAGACATTCAAAAGGTTAAAGACATTGAACAATATGCAGATGCAGCAATAACTGCGGAAGGCATAGAAAGGCTTGAGTCGCTCTCCCATTTTTATGAGGAGTTTTATAAGGCTGTTGAAAGAACAGGATTCTCTACAAGGTCTATCAGATACAGGGTTGTTTCCGAGATGATTGACAAGGCTGAGATTAGCAATTTTAAGCAAATGATTTTTGCAGGGCTTTATGCCTTTACTGAATCTGAAAAGGCATTGTTTAAGAAATTGCTTTCACAGGATAACACACTGTTTGTCTTTCAGCATGGCACAGGACTAAAAGAAAGGCTCGCTGATTTGGGAATAAATATTGAAGATGAAGATAAGGAAACTGCTGATACATCTCCTGAAATCCATTTTTACAGCAGCCCTGATACACATGGACAGGTATATGCCCTGAGCAAGGCGCTTGAAACAAGGCTAAATGAGAAAAGGTCTTTAAATGAAAAAACTGCGATTGTCCTTCCATCATCTGAAACCCTTTTCCCCCTCCTTTATCAGGGGATCTCAGTTATAGATAAAGATGACTATAACATCTCTTTGGGCTACCCTCTTTACCGTACCCCGGTATTTGGTTTTTTAAATAACCTTATGGAGCTGATAACCTCAATGGATGAAGACCGTTTTTACATCCCCGACTATCTTAAATTTGTCCTTCATCCTTATACAAAGAATATCTTTTATAAAAAAAGCCCGGAGATTACAAGGATAATCATTCATACACTGAAGGAGTCTTTTGCAAAATATCCAGAAAAGACCTTTTTAACCCTTTCAGAGATAGAAGACAACAAACACCTCTACAAAAATATTAAGATTAGGTTCTCTGAATCCAAAGAAGAAATTGATAATGAGGGCATAAAAAAACATCTAAGATATATTCATCATAATACCATAGAAAGATTCCTTTCATTTAAGAATGTAAGGGATTTTTCAGAAAGGTGCATAGAACTGCTCACCTTTATATTCAATAACAGCACAGCAAGGCTTCATCCCTTATTTCATCCATTTTCTGAAACATTTCTCTCTTCTCTGAATACTGTTTCAATGTCCCTTATGAAGGACATTGCTTTTACAGATATGAGCAGCTATTTCAGCTTTTTCAAAAGATTTATTATGAGCGCATATACCCCATTTGAAGGCTCTCCAATAAAAGGCCTGCAGGCCATTGGATTTCTTGAAATCAGAAATCTTAAGTTTGATACAGTCTTTATTATGGATGTAAATGAAGATGCGCTGCCGTCAACCAAAAAAGACGAGACCTTTTTGCCGTTCAGGGTGCGGAAGATGCTTGGCATTCCAACATATCAGGACAGGGACAGACTTTCTGCATATTATTTTGAAACACTCCTGAAAGGCGCAAAAGAGGCGCACCTATTTTTTATTGAAAACAATAATAAGGAACGTTCAAGGTTTGTTGAAAAATTAATATGGGAGATTCAAAAAAAGGATAAAGCAATAGATAAAGACTACATAAGAACCATTCAGTATAAGGTCAGCCTTAAAAACAGCGGCCCAGCAGAAATGCCAAAGACTGAAAATATGAGCAGATTCCTTAAAGACTTTACCTATAGCGCTTCATCTGTTAATAAATACCTTAAATGCCAGCTTAGTTTTTATTATGCCCATGTGTTAAAGCTGAGCAAAAAGGAGGAGGTTTCAGGAGATATAGATAAAAAAGGCATAGGCGGCATTGTCCATGAGGTACTTTCAAAATATTTTTCAAATCGGAAAGACCGTAAATTAAAAGAGGCTGATATCAATATCAATGAAATTGAATCGCTTACAGATGATATATTCAAAAATAATTACGGAGAAAACCTCTTTGGCGCACCTTATCTGTTAAAGAAGCAGGTTAAAAACAGGCTAAAGGAATTTCTTAATGGCTACTATGTGCCCATGATTAAGGAAAAACCTCTTACCATTCTTGGAAGCGAAATAAAGATTCCGCCGATTTCTATTGATTCATTTAAAATCGCAGGCCGACTTGATAGTGTAGAAAAAAGGGGCGATAAGACCGTTATAATAGATTTTAAAACAGCCTCAAGCAAAAATTATCTTCAAATCAATTTTGATAAACTTGACCCAAATAACAGGGATTCATGGAGCGGTGCCATTGGAAGCCTTCAGCTTCCGTTTTATCTTATGCTTTATTCAAATTATAAAGAGGCAAAGATAAAAGACTTAAACGGCATGTTTCTGCTTCTCGGCCGTTCAGCAATAAATAACGATATAGAACTCCCTCTTTGCAATGATTCAGATGTAGAAAGGGATTATGGAATCATGCAAGGCATAATCCTCAGCCTGCTTAAGGAGATAACTGATATAAACACCCCATTTAAAATACCACAGAACAAAGAGAAGATATGCCCGAACTGCGACTTTAAGTATATATGCGGCACTCAATGGATAGGTGGAAGAAAGTAACCTCCTATGACTGAACATTATGATTTTTCCGGCGGACAGATTTCTATTGTTTGGTTTTTAAAATTTATAGAGACCTTTTTTTCTGTATCTCAACATCGCATCTTTGCATGGGCAGGTGCGGGGGGTGTCTGCAATTTTTGTAATTACCTCTTTTATTATTGATGGTATTAATGTCAAGGATTTTTGAACAAGTTTCTTTTCTTTTTCAGGAAGTGTTCCTTCAAATAGGACGCCTTTTTTATACGGCATTTTTTTTATTCCCTCTGCATAGTTTGTAATGTAACAGATGGTTCCATAGCATATCTCAAGTTCTTTAGCAAGAAAGACCTCTGGCACAAGTGTCATACCGACCATGTCTGCGCCAATATTTTTAAAAAATCTTATCTCTGCTGGTGTCTCAAGCCTTGGGCCTTCTGTGCAGACATAGGTACTGTTTTTATGAACTCTTTTATACCTTTTTTTTGCAATTTCTAAGAAGGCCTTTTGAAGGGCAGGGCAGAATACAGGATTTTGCCTTATGAATCCGAGTCCGCTGTTCTCAAAAAATGTTAATGGCCTTGTTTTGGTAAAGTCAATTATGTCATCAGGGATGACCATATCACCAGGCTTGAATTTTTTGTTAATTGCACCGGGCCCTGTCCATGATAATATCCGCTCTGTGCCAAGCTCTTTTGCAGACCATATATTTGCTCTGTAGTTTACAAAAGGGGCTGTTAAAGAATAACCTGATATACCGTGCCTTGATAAAAAGGCTGTTATAATGCCGTTAATTTCAAAGAGCCTAATATT
>JAHFEP010000010.1:0-14020 GCA_023248415.1 Nitrospirota bacterium | reverse complement strand
GATGCCTGGATATTTTTAAAATTATCAAGAAAGATTCGTGATAATGCAAGTATTTTCAGATACTCAACACCTGTAGCAGTAGGGGCGGGTTTTAAACCCGCCCCTACTTGTCCCTTTGACCCTAATTTTGTATTTCCCGGCTGGAATGACCAAGGTATAAAGGCTGTGAAGCCCTTTGTTTTATCCTGTATGTCTCGGATTAATGTAAGATGCTCAATTATCTCCTCATGAGTTTCAATGCTTCCGAACATCATTGTTGCAGTTGTAGGCAGACCGAGTTTGTGCGCCTCTATCATTACCTCTGCCCATTCATTTGAGTTAATCTTTTTCGGGCTGACCTGCTTCCTGACCCTGTCTACTAATATCTCTGCGCCGCCGCCTGGTATAGAATCCAAGCCAGCAGTCTTTAATCTTGAAATTGTTTCTTTAATAGAAAGCCCTGACTGCCTTGCAATGTGATAGACCTCTGGCGGTGATAGGGCATGGAGCTGTATGTTGAACCTGTCTTTAATATTTTTTAATAGCCCTTCAAAATAGGTTATGTCAAATTCAAAGTGAAGCCCACCCTGTAATAGTATCTGTGTTGCACCTAAATCAATTGCCTCCCGAATCTTTTTGTGTATGTCTTCTTCGCTTAAGACATAGGCATCTTGGGCATCCCTATTTCTGTAAAAGGCACAGAAGCTGCACTGGTTAAGGCAGATATTTGTATAATTGATATTCCTGTCTACAACAAAGGTTACAATGTTCTCAGGATGAAGCCTCTTTCTTATATTATCTGCAAGCTCACCCAAGGTTAAGAGGTCTGCATCTTCAAGAAGTATTAATGCCTCTTTCTCATAAATTCTCTGCCCTGATTTTATTTTGTCAATAACAGCCTCTTTCTTTTCTATTGTATTACACACTGGCATATTCATATTCCTTTACTATGTTATAGAGCGTATCCCTTTCTATAGGAATCTTATCAGCCTTCTTTATCAGATTAATAATTTCGTCTTTTGTCATCTCTTCTGCTGTTGCAGCGCCTGCTGAATGGGTTATTTTTTCTTCTACAACTGTGCCGTCAATATCATCAACGCCAAAATTTAAAGAGACCTGCGCCATCTTTTCACCGAGCATTATCCAGAATGCCTTTATATGAGCAAAATTATCAAGGAAGATTCTGGATATAGCAAGTGTCTTTAAGTCATCAAGGCCTGTTGTCTCTTTAAAGGGTCTGTCAATTTTAGTGTTCTTAGGATGAAAGGGCAGGGGGATAAAAGCCTGAAAACCGCCAGTTCTATCCTGAAGCTCTCTCAGAGAATTCATGTGTTCAACCCTGTCTTTGTACACCTCAATATGGCCATAAAGCATAGTTGCATTGGAACGAAGGCCGATGGAATGGGCTATTTCCATTACCTCAAGCCATCTTTTGCCTGTAATCTTCTCTTCACAGATAGCATTTCTTACATTTGCATTAAAAATCTCTGCGCCGCCGCCTGGCATAGAGCCAAGACCAGCCTGTTTTAATCTCCAAAGTGTTTCTTTAATAGGCAAGTTAGATATCCTTGAGAAATAATCAATTTCTACTGCTGTAAATGCTTGGACATGGATTGCTGGAAATTCTCTTTTTAGCGCCATTAACATATCCAAATAAAATTCAAAAGGAAGGTCAGGGTGCAGGCCGCCGACAATATGAAACTCAGTAACGCCTTTTTCAGAGCTTCTTGCCTTTGCTAATATATCTTCAACACTAAGCTGATACGACCCATCCTCTCCCTTATCTTTGCTGAATGCACAAAATTTACATCTGTTAACACAGATATTTGTTGGGTTGATATGCCTGTTATGAATAAAATAGGCGCTCTTTCCATTCTTTTTTTCTGCAGCAAAGGATGCAATTCTGCCGAGCTGTATAATATCATTTGAATTAAATAACTCTAATGCCTCATCTGTGGTGATCCTTTCATCCGTATAGACCTTGTTTGCAATCTTATTAATTGACACTTTTTAATCCTTCTATGCCTGATGAATAAATAATCTTCCCTGCAACCATTGTCATTAAAATATCATCTGACTTTGTATTCAAAAGCAGGTCACGGTAGATATCTATATCCTTTTTGTGAAGCCTGACTGCAATTAAGTCTGCGTCCTTGCCTACATCAAGGGTTCCAATCTTATTGTTAATACCCAATGCCTTTGCGCCATTGATTGTTCCGCATTTAATTATATCTTCTGCCTTAATATCTGAGTTATTAGTTTTACGGTGCAGGAGATAGGCAAATCTCATCTCATCCCACATACTCAGGCTGTAATTGCTTGCATAACTGTCTGTTCCAATTCCAACATTAATGCCATTTGAAATTAACCTGTCAAAAGGCGCTACACCAACACCAATGAATGTGTTGCTGCGAGGGCAGTGAACAACAGACGTGTTTCGTTCTTTTAACAGCCTTATGTCCTCCTCGTTTAAATTAACGCAATGGACTGTTAGCATATCTTTATTTAACAGTCCATTTTTATCAATATATTTAATTGAAGATAGATATCTTTTAAAATCCCTTTTGCCATCCCATTTGAATTTTTTGTGGTATATATCCCTTATGCTGCCTTTATTCTTAGACACAAATTCTTTTTCTTCCATTGATTCTGCCACATGCATTGACATCTTCATTTTTTCTTTAATTGTATAATCCCTTGCTATTTTTAACAGCTTTGAAGAAACAGAATATATTGAATGAGGCGCAATGCCGACTGATAACAAATCATTCTCATTTTTTCTCAACATCTCTATTATCTTAGTGGTGTCATTCCAGTAATCATCAGCCGATGAATGGTCAAAGTTTATTACCTCTAAAAATACAGTTCCCCTTAAACCTGCATTCTTTATTGCGTTAAAACTCTCTCCACAGGCAGAAACAGGGGAAAAGGTATTTCTTGTAGTTATGTCAGCAATTGTTGTTGTTCCAGTAGCTGTTATCTCCTTTATGCCATTTTTAATTCCGTTATTAATCTCAGATTTTGAAACACCTTTTTTTAGCTCTACAAGGGCTAATATCCAACCAATAAAATCTGCTTTATCTTTTAAAATTATCTTATTAATTGCCGTTAGTTCAAGATGAGTATGAAGGTTAATAAGCCCGGGCAATAGCACGGCATTTTCAAAAGTTATACATTCATGGCCCCTGTATTTACTTTTAATATTATCTAAAGGGCCAAGCTCAATAATCTTACCATTTTCGATCAGAACTGCGCCGTCAAAAATTAGCGGCTTGGATATTGGCAGGACTATTTCAGCGCTTAAAATCATAATGTCTGATAATGTATCTTATGTAAACTCTACGAAACATCATCTGATGTTCCCTTAAGGCCATCCTTCCCTAATGATTGAAGCTTATAAGACCTTGTGGAAATCAGCTCATAAATATACTCTCTGCCCCAGGGGTCAATTAAATCTTTTTTAGATAAAAATTTTTGTTCAAAGAGCGTGCTAAGATTTTTTGGGTAGCTTCCATTTTCATAATAATAGGTCTCTATGGCAAATCGTATACTGCTAATCCTGCTCTTTACAATATGCTCGTTCAGATAACCAGCCCCTTCCTTATAAGCGTAATAATTAGCAGCCAGGCTCTCTGTTAATCTCAAATAAAATGCTATATATATTAATATCATAATTATTAAACCGTAATTTAAGTATTTTAAAGAAGGCGCAAGAAACTCTTTAATCTCAGCAAGAAAGTTAATTTCAAATCCTGCCTTGCCAGATGCCTGTTCTTTTACCTTTCTAATAACACCATTTGTATAAAGATTTGAGAGTATCTTGCATGTCTCAAAGTGGCCTAATTTGCTTAAATCAATTATCTCCTGAATATCACGAATCCCGTCTATGAGATTTAGTATTTTTTCTTCATCCTTTGAAAAAGAACTAACTGATTCATCGTCTAAGGCAAAGAAGATATCCTCTAAACCAGTAGCATCCTTAAGCTCTTTCTTTTTTGGAGCTGCATCCTCTGCCTTTGTAAAAATAATCTTAAGGGAAGGTATATTTTTCTCAATCAATGGCCATTCATCAACCATCCTTATACCTTCCATTAATATAAATTCTGTATTTAAAGGAGTTATTAAGTTATTATCATATAATACATCTTTTTGCTCAAAACTATAATTACCCTCTTTCCATGCAAATAACTGAAGCACTGTTTCAGCTAATTGTAATTGTAAAACCTCCTTTAGCTCGCTATCGTTTATCAAGTTAGCTTCAAGAAGGATATTGCCTAACTTCTTTTCTTTTTTCTTTTGGGTCTTTAGAATATCATTTAATTGTTTTTCAGATATCTTTTTTGTCCTGACAAGTATCCTTCCAATCCTGTCAGGCTCATCCCTGCTGGTGGTTTCAGCGCCAACAATCATTCCATTTTCAAACAGGACAGTTATAGATAATTCTTTATTGTTAAGCATCAGCTCACCAGATTTTTTCTGAAGGCTTATAAGCTGAAAAATATCTGCCAGTCCGAAATCAGAAATTGCACCTTCTAATGCCATGGTTAACCCCCGCTCCTGATTTTATAAATCTTATAAGACGATAGTGAATAAATTATAATTAAAAAAACAAAGATAGATGTTTTGTGTATTATATCCTTCTCTTTATAAAAAAAGTTATCTGCATATATCATACTACTGCCGGCTAATAAGTAAGCTATTGTAAAAATAAATAGAAAAACATAAGTAAAACCTTTAAAGGTCATACCGTAGTAAATATGCCCTGCCCCCGGAATAATTAATGATGATATCTGCATAATTAATGCATCCCTTTTTTGAAATCTATTAAATGACACATGTTGTTCAGCCTGTTCCTTTTTAACAATCCCGTCAAATTGAGCAAATGTCCTTAAACATTGCGAACAAAGTCCTTTATAAAGCAAAGACCTGTGGCATTTGGGGCAGATGACCTTGCCGCATTCCCTGCAGTATGCTGCTGTCGGAACACTCTTTCTTAAAAGGAACAAAAAGAGTATCAAAGAACAAAGGATAATAACATATTTTATTGTGTCATTTAATTTTATCCTTTTTTCAAAGATATTCCAAATTTTTGGGACAAAAGTATCTTGATTTTCAGGATATTTAAAGGCTTGAATAAAAATATCATTAAAAGAAATGCCCTCATCAATAATTAGTTGCCTCGGGTTATTACGGACTAAATTAACATAATAATTAATCAAATCAGGGCTTTTGATTCTTGCTGTTTGAAAGACCTTTTCGCCCTCCACAAAATTAAACTTCTCTCTGTAAGTCTGGCTTAGATTAAAATATGAAGATATAAGCGTATTGTCTTTTTCAATCGCATTTTTGTAATTTTCTATTGCCCTATCGTAATCCTTTTGCAAAAAGTAGATATTTCCAAGATTATTATATACCTTTGCATAATTTGGGTCTATAACAGTTGCCCTCTGATAATGGGCAATAGCCTTTTCATATTCCTTCATATTCTTATCCAATATTCCAAGCGCATAAAATGCCCTCTTGTTTGTAGGGTCTTTTTTTATCGTTTCAATCAATTCATCATATATCTCATTATTCCAGTAACCCTTTTCAATCTTTATTATTGCATTCAAGGCAGATGCCTCTCTTGCTGTTAAGAAAATGCTGTAATATGAAAAGAGCGTTTGTGAATATGCAATGAATAGGATAAACAAAAATACTATTACCCGCTCCTTATTGCTTAAATAAAGCCACAAAAGGATAATCCACATGAAAAAGGCTATTAAAGGCCCAAAAATTAAAAGAGGCAATAACAGTATTAACCAAGGGATAAAGGTCAGATAAGGCTGAAGATAGGGGCTTTCAGTAATCTCCTGTAGATTATGCTTTAGCAATGGAAAATATTTTATAATCGTAATTACAAAGAATATAAACATGCTAAGAAGGAAGGCCGCTGTTCCAATGATAAAGAAATCACCGATTCGTATAAAGGTATGTATAAAATCTGAAAAGGCGGTCTTGAAACCTGTAATGTAGCTGTTAATCGCAGAAATCTTATTATTTCTCCACAAGATTTTTCCCTGCGTATAGTATGCAGGATAAAAATCTGGTGAAAGTTCTATGGCAATATTGGAAAGATAGATAGCTTCATTAAGCCTTGACTCTATTAATAATGTATTGGCTTTTCTTAAGAGGACTGCAGTAATATATTCTAAGTTTTGGAGGTTTGATTCTTTCTGCAGTTTTTTGATCTTTTCAAGTGATGCAATGGCATTGTTAATATCATTATTTTTTAGATGGTTTCTTGCAATATTCCATTCGGCATCAATCTTTTTTAATTCAACATCCTGTGCTGCATCCCCTATCTTTATAACCCTTACATCTTCAGGTTTTTGTGAAGGTGTTTTTGGCGGCGCTGTTCCAACCTCTGTTGAGGATATTTCTGCTAATGAAAGATTATTCCAGAAAATAAAAAGAAATAAAAATAATTTAATAACCTTAAGCAGCATTAATATCAACCCTCTTATTACTGCCTATCTTGCTTTCTGTGCCGTTTAATAATCTTTTTATATTTTTGACATGTTTTATAAGCAGCAATATTGTTATTAGCAATGCAAAGACAATATTAGTTGATGTAAAATCAACAAAAACTATTATGAGCGGCAGTATCAGATAAGAAGTAATTGCAGCAAGCGACGAATATTTCCATAAATAAAAAACAGTCAGCCATATTGCAAGTGTAAAAACACCTGCGAATGGCATCAATCCGAATAGCGCGCCAAAGCTCGTTGCAACACCCTTGCCGCCTTTAAACCGCAGAAAAACAGGAAAATCATGGCCGATGATTGAAATGATTCCAGCGGCAGCAGCAAGATTATTATCATTAAAAAAGAGCTTTGCTGCTACAACCGGTAAAAACCCTTTTAATGTATCGCCTGCTAAGGTTAAAAAGGCTGCTTTCTTGCCGACAACCCTTAAAACATTTGTAAATCCAATATTCCCGCTTCCCTTTGCCCTGATATCAATGCCGGCATAATATCTTGTAAGCACAAACCCAAAAGGAATTGAGCCGGCTAAATAGGATAATATAAGGAATACTGTTTTAATGTAAATCATAATACAATCTTTTTCCAGAATTTAATAAAATACTGGATGCCGGAAAATAGAGAGAAGAATAGAGCCATCCATATAAGTGCGGTACCTATGCTATTATAATCAAGAATCAGCAGCATAATTGCACCAGTGAGAAATAACATCTTTTGCTTTCCTAAAAAGTCCGCTTGTATTATTGTGCCTGATGAAGCAGCAATTGCCCTGAGACCTGTTATTGCAACCTCTCTGCTTATTAAAAGTATGACTATCCATATCGCAACCTTTTGATGCCCTACTAATAAAACAAGGCCTGTAATTGTTAAAAGCTTGTCTGCTATTGGGTCTAATAATTTCCCCAGTTTGGTAACCTGCCCCCTTGTGCGCGCTAAATAGCCGTCAAGCCAGTCTGTTATTGCAGCAAATGCAAAGACCACTGCAGCAGCAAGGCTCCTGTTTGATGTAGGCTCAAGATAAAGGATAATAAAAATGGGTATTAAGAGTATCCTTGAAATTGTAAGAAGGTTTGGTGTATTCAAAAAATATTCCTTTAGTTGTGTTTTTCCGGCTGTTTCTTCCATCTGTTGTGCATCCAAACCCACTGCTCAGGGGTTTTTCTTATCTGTTCCTCTATGATTTTTGTAAATAATAATGTATTCTCCTTTATATCAGATTCCCTGTCTCCTGTATCAATCAGGTTTAATGCCGAACCAATTGTAATTTTGTGGGTATTATCAGATTGCCTTGTAATAAAACCCATTAATACAGGCGACCCTGTTCTTAAGGCAATTGATGCAGCGCCCAATGGCGTATATGCCTGCCTGCCAAAAAAATCTACAAAGACACCGGGCACCTTTGTATCCTGATCTATCAGCATAGTTAAGGATTCGTTGTTGCGCAGCGCCTTTATTATCTCTCTTTTTATATCCTTAGAACCCCTTAAAATTACCCTGACATTATGCCATGCCCTCTGTTTGACTAACAAATCATTTATCCTGTTATCATAAAGCGGTGCAGCAATTACATTTACTTTGTAGCCCTTTATGCCAAAGACTGCTCCCATGATCTCCCAGTTTCCAACATGGCCTGTTATGAATATGAACCCTCTTCCCTTTGAAAGCGCTTCTTTAACATGCTCTTCCCCTTCTACTTTAACTATTTTCTCTAAATTATCTTTATTAATCTTCGGCAGATTTATAAGCTCAAAGAGGCCATTTCCAAGACTTACAAAACACCCTTTTGCAATTTTTTTTAGCTCAATATTGTCTTTTTCAGGAAAGGCTCTCTTAAGATTGCTTATTGTCTTTCTTCTCTCTTTATGTAATATATAGTATACCAGTCTTCCAAGAAAACCGCCAATTTTTACACCTGTATTCATTGGAATCAGATATGCAATAAAAATTAAGATTCTCAATCCATA
Organism: Nitrospirota bacterium; assembly: GCA_023248415.1. GTDB lineage: Bacteria > Nitrospirota > CAKKRA01 > 9FT-COMBO-42-15 > 9FT-COMBO-42-15 > 9FT-COMBO-42-15. The sequence goes on along the minus strand of JAHFEP010000010.1, from coordinate 5,553 downwards.
ATATATTATGCCTCTGACTAACTTTTTCCTTAACCTCATCTCTGCACAGCTATTTAGTATACCTCTCCATCAATCGGTCCCATTTTCCCTGGGTCTTGATTATAAAATCAATTACCTCCCTCACAGCACCTTCACCGCCCATTTTTTTTGTAACCATGTGTGCATATTCCTTGACCTCATCAACAGCATTAGCAACCGCAACTGACAGGCCGACAGATTTTAAGATTGGCAGGTCAATAAGGTCATCACCGATAAATGCAGCATTTTCATCCTTCAACTCATATTTATTAAGCAGTTCCTGATATACGCTGTTCTTATCCCGCGCCTTCTGATAAATATCAGTGATTCCAAGCTCAGCAGTCCTTATCCCTACAACCTTTGACTGTCTGCCTGTGATTATAGCAGTCCGAATACCTGCATCATGCAAAAGCCTTATACCATGACCATCATGTATGTCAAAAGCCTTTATCTCCCTGCCCTCACTGTCATAAATTATCTTGCCGTCAGTTAAAACGCCGTCAACATCTAAGATAAGAAGCTTTATCTTCTTAGCCCTTTCCTTTAATTCTGTTATAGAAGGTGTCTTTCTTCTCAAGGTCTATACTACCCCTATCTTTAACAAATCGTGAAGGTGAATAATACCCTCTATATTATTCTTCTTATCTACAACAGGCAGCGCTGTAATAGAATGTCTCTCCATAACCTGAACTGCCTTGGCAGCCAAAGTATCTGCTGTCATGGTCTTTGGCCTTTTTATCATCACATCCCCTGCCCTTTTTTGAAAGATATTGGTCTCACTTTCCAAAAGCCTTCGTAAATCGCCGTCTGTAAATACACCAACAAGTTTTTTGTTTTTATTAACAACTGTTGCAATGCCGAGTTTTTTTGAGGTCATCACAAATATCAAATCCTTCATTAAAGTATTTTCAGCAACAACAGGTATGTCTTTATCTTTATGCATGATATCGCTGACCTTTAAAATCAGTTTTTTGCCGATACTACCCCCGGGATGAAAGAGCGCAAACTTCTCCTTATTAAATCCCCTTTTTTCAAGCAGGGCAACTGATAGGGCATCTCCCATTGCAAGGGCAGCAGTGGTGCTTGCAGTAGGAACCAGATTAAAAGGACACGCCTCCTCTTTTACGCCGACATTTATAGTTACATCACCCATTTTTGTCAATGTTGATTTTTCTCTGCCAGCCATTACAATCAGCTTCACGCCAAATCTTTTCAAAAATGGAACAAGTGATACAATCTCAGGAGTCTCGCCGCTGTTTGAAATGGCAATTACAACATCATCCCTTGTTACCATTCCTAAGTCGCCGTGTATGCCTTCTGCAGGGTGAAGATATAAAGCTGGTGTGCCAGTGCTTGAAAGTGTTGCAGCAATCTTCTTTGCAATTATCCCTGATTTTCCCATTCCTGATACAACCACCCTGCCCTTGCAGTTATAGAGTATTTCAATGGCATTGACAAAATTTTTATCAATCCTTTTTATCAATGCGCTCAATGCATCAGTTTCTATTTTGAGAACTTTTTTTGCCCTGTTTATTATCTTTTGTTTATCGTTGTTATTCATACCTTTATTTTAAACCAAAGCGTCGTACCAGATTATCAATCTCCTTTAACTGTTTTAAAATTAAAAAAAGGTTGTCAAGGCTTATCATATTCGGCCCGTCGCAGAGCGCCTTGTCAGGGCAATGGTGAACCTCCATAAAGATTCCATCACACCCAACCGCAGCAGCAGCCCTTGCAAGATGTGCAACAAACTCCCTTTGACCGCCAGATGCAGTTCCAGCGCCTCCTGGAAGCTGGACACTGTGCGTTGCATCAAAAACAACCGGGTAGCCGAATCGCCGTATTATCGGAATTGAACGCATATCAGCAACAAGATTATTATAGCCAAAGCTAAAGCCCCGTTCAGTAATGAGTATATTCTTATTGCCAGTTGTTTCAATCTTTTTTATAATATTTTTTGTGTCCCATGGTGATAGAAACTGACCTTTTTTTACATTTACCACCCTCTTTGTCCTTGCAACAGCAACTACAAAGTCTGTCTGCCTGCATAAAAAAGCCGGTATCTGGATTACATCAAGAACCTTAGAAGCCTCTCTTATTTCACCTTCGCTGTGTACATCAGATAAAATCGGCAAGGACAGGCTCTCCTTTATCCTTTTTAATATCTTTAAACCTTTTTTAAGTCCTGGTCCTCGCGGAGAATCTATTGATGTCCTGTTTGCCTTATCATATGAGGATTTAAAAATAAATGGAATATTGAGCTCAGCAGTTATCTCCTTTAACCTTTTTGCAGTATTGTAGCATTCTCTTTCAGATTCAATAACACAAGGTCCTGCAACAAGAAGGAGCGGGTTGCTGCTGCCGATTCTTATTCCATTAACCCTTACTTCTTTCAAAGCTTAAGCGCCTCCTCTTCTGATTTTAATTTTTCAGTTTTTTTATCTAATGCGGCCTTGATAAAGCTCTTAAACAAAGGATGGGGATTCAATGGCCTTGATTTGAATTCAGGATGAAACTGGGATCCAAGAAACCATGGATGATTGGTCAATTCAATAATCTCAACTAATTTATTATCAGGTGATGTGCCGCTTATAATCATCCCCATTTTTGTCAAGGCATCCCTGTATTTATTATTAAACTCATATCTGTGTCTGTGCCGCTCTGAGATGTTTGTTGTTCTGTAGGCGTTATATGCCAATGTATTCTTCTTTATAACGCAGGGATAAGCTCCCAGCCTCATGGTGCCGCCCTTTTCCTTTACACCCCTCTGGCCAGGCATAAGATAGATTACTGGATGCGGAGCCTTTTTATCAAACTCTGAACTGTTTGCCTTATTAAGGCCTAAAACATTCCTTGAGAATTCAATTACAGCGCACTGCATACCAAGGCAGATGCCTAAAAATGGGATTTGATTCTCTCTTGCATATCTGATTGATTCAATCTTTCCCTCAATGCCCCTTTTGCCAAACCCGCCTGGTATTAATACACCGTCTATTCCATATAAAAAGAATTCAGGTCCCTTCTCTTCTACATCTTCTGCATCAATCCAGCTTATAGCAACCTTTGAATTACTTGCAATGCCGCCATGGGACAATGCCTCTGCAAGGCTTTTATATGAATCCTTTAAATCAATATATTTGCCGATTACAGCAATATTTATTCTGTGAACAGGGTTCTTTATTTTTCTGACAATCTCTTCCCATTTTCTTAAATCAGGTTTCTTTGTCTTTAAATTTAACTGCCTTACAATTATATTATCCAGTCCTTCCTTATGCAGGGTTAACGGCACTTCATAAATCGTCTCTACATCCCTTGCTGTTATGACTGCCTCTCTTTGAACATTACAGAATAATGCTATCTTTGCCTTCATCTCATCAGGGATATGCCTGTCTGCCCTGCACAGCAATATATCAGGCTGGATGCCGATTTCTCTTAACTTATTCACACTGTGCTGTGTTGGCTTTGTCTTTAATTCATCTGCTGCGTTAACATAAGGCACAAGTGTCAGGTGTATATATAAAACATCTCTGTTTGGAACATCAAATCTGAACTGTCTTATTGCCTCAAGAAAGGGAAGGCTCTCTATATCGCCGATTGTCCCGCCTATTTCAACTATTACAACATCCTTTTTGTTTGCAGCCTCTTTTATGCATCTTTTAATTTCATCAGTAATATGAGGCACCATCTGAACTGTCCCGCCAAGATAATCACCACGTCTCTCATTGGAAATTACATTATGGTATATCTTGCCAGTTGTGTAATTATTCTTTCTCAGCATTGTAACGCTTGTATATCTTTCATAATGCCCTATATCAAGATCTGTCTCTGCTCCGTCATCTGTAACATAAACCTCGCCATGCTGGTACGGGCTCATTGTACCAGGGTCAACATTTATATACGGGTCTAATTTCAAGAATGTAACCTTTAAGCCCCTGTTTTCAAGCAGACTGCCTATTGATGCTGATGCAAGACCTTTCCCAAGCGACGAAACAACACCACCAGTAACAAAAATAAACTTTGGCATTAATATTTTCTCCCTTTGTGAATCTGCATTTTGACTCTATTCAGATCCTCTGACGTATCAACACCTATTGTATCATAGTCAGTCTCATAGACCTTGATTTTATAGCCGTTTTCCAATGCCCTCAACTGTTCCAATTTTTCTTTCTTCTCCAATGCCGTCTGCTTCATCTTTGAAAATTTCAAAAGAAAAGGCCTTTTGTAAAGATACAGGCCTATATGTTTATAATAGGTTTTATGTGGAATTGGGGCATTCTTTTTATTTTTATCTATTAATCCCCCCATCCCCCCTTTAGTAAAGGGGGGTAAGATGGAGTTATTTTCATCACGAAGAAAAGGAATCGGGAGCCGTGAAAAATATATGGCGCTATTATCCTTATCTGTAATAACCTTTACGATATTCGGGTTATGCACCTCATTAATAGAGGTTATCTCTTTCTTTATTGTACCCATTACTGCCTTTTTATCTTTCTTAAAACAGCTTACTGCACTATCAATCATCCTGCATGAAATTAACGGTTCATCGCCCTGAATATTTACAATTATATCTGCCTTTATTTTTCCTGCCGCCTCTGCAATCCTGTCAGTGCCAGAGCTGTGTATCTTTGTAAGAACAGCCTTGCCGCCAAAATTTATTACTGTATTATATATCCTTATGTCATCAGTAGCAACTATCAAATTATCCAGTAACCTTGCCTTTTTAGCCCTTTCATAAACATGCTGTATCATCGGCTTGCCAAATATATCTGCCAATGCCTTTCCCTTGAACCTGCTTGAATTATATCTTGCCGGGATAATGCCAACTACTTTCATGCAGAATCGCCTTTTAACACCCTTTCAAGTTCCTTCTTTGTTACAGCAGCAGTGCCAACAATGCCAACAACTATACCGGCAGCATAATTTGCAATAACAGCAGCCTCTTTTATAGAAGCGCCTGCTGCTATTGATAAAGAAAGGGCTGCTACAACTGTATCACCTGCGCCTGTTACATCATACACCTCTTTTGCAACAGTTGGTATATGAGTTATATTGCCGTTGTTTTCAAAGAGACTCATGCCATGCTCCCCTCTTGTAATAAGCAGGGCATCGCAGCCCAATCTGTTTAATAATATCTCCCCTGCCCTCTTAAGGGTTGTTTCATTTTCTATCTCAACGCCAGAGGCATTTGATGCCTCTAAGTTATTCGGCGTAATCACTGTTACACCTTTATAGAGATTAAAGTGATTCACTTTGGGATCAACTATTACCTTTACATCATTCTTCTTTGCAAGTTTTAATACATCAGTCATTAATACAGGTGTGATTATGCCTTTTGCATAGTCAGATATAGTAAGGGCATCTATATTCTTAATTCTTTTGTTTATAAATTCATAAATATTATTCTGTATCTTTATAGATATCTCGCCCTTCTGCTCCCTGTCAAATCTTACAACCTGCTGGCTGTGTGCAATTATTCTTGTCTTAACCGTTGTGGGCCTGTCGTCATAAAATATGCCGTCTTCGCTTATCCCTTTG
>JAHFEP010000116.1 GCA_023248415.1 Nitrospirota bacterium | reverse complement strand
TCAGCGCCCCTTTCACAGGCTTGTCTTTAGGCTGGATATGGCAGCGCTGGCAGTCTGCAAATGTAAATGATACCCTGCCGTGGCAATGACCGCATGACTTGCCTGTTGCCATATCAGCCATTCTTACATTGTTTGCGCCCAGACTCTCTTTAAATACAGCAGGATGACATGTGGCACAGTTTATCCATGAGGAATGGAGATTATTGTCTCCTTTATCCTCTTATGGTCAACCTTGCCTGTATCATAGGATAATGTTGTTTCTATTAATCCTTTTTGTTTCCCTTAATACCTCTATCTACTGTATGGTCTCTACCTCAATGAGCGGCTTGTCGTCATTATTCCAATGCTTGTGCATGGAGGCCATTACGTTTGCCATATTTAAGAGATACATCTTTTCTTCAAAGGTCTTGTTCTCTTTCAGCGCATCTGCAAGCAGGGATTTTATCTCAGCGGGGATTTTATTCTTGTTCTCCCGTATTATCCTTACCTGCTCATCAAAGTTCTGCCTCATGTGGTTAATCATAAACTCTGTGCGGAGCTGGCTCTCCTCTGCTTTAAGAGGCATTGGCACAGCTAATATCAATAATAAAGCAGTAACCAATGCCAAAAGATTATATTGTTTTCTTTTCATTGTCTTCTCCCTTGTCCATGTAGTTTTTGCAGAAATATTTTTAAATGTTTTTTAAAAGGATACTGTAATTCTTATTTTTAGTCAAGGCAAGGGGAAACATAAAAAAATATTTAAACTTGCTTGACTTTTATTATACACTATGATACAGTTCGTATTAATTATGAAGGCGCAACTCAGCCATAAACAGACAGATGCAATCCGTTATATACGAAATTGGCTTATGCACAAGGGCGAAACTCCTTCTGTGCGCGAGTTGATGACAGCGCTTGGATATAAATCCCCGAGATCAGCTGCTTTAATTATTGAGGAATTAATCCAAAAAGGTATTTTAGGAAAGCGTCCAAATGGAGAGTTGCAGCTAATTAAAGATATTGGCACAGATTCAGTTCATGCCCGTACAGTAGATATTCCTTTAGTTGGTATGGTAACCTGTGGAGCGCCTATCTTAGCTCAGGAAAATATTGAAGGATATATCCCTGTATCTGTCTCTCTTGCAAAGCCTGGCTCTAAATACTTCTTGCTTAGGGCTAAGGGCGATTCCATGGACAAAGCCGGAATCAATGACGGAGACTTAATACTTGTCCGCCAGCAGTCAGCAGCAAAAAATGGCGATATAGTTGTAGCATTGATTGATGATGAGGCAACTGTTAAAGAATTTCAACGCAGTAAAAATTGTATTGTTCTAATGCCGAGGTCAAAAAATAAAAATCATAAGCCGATTATCCTGACTGAAAATTTTCAGGTTCAAGGAGTGGCTGTAACAACAATTCCAAAATTGGAGGGTTGAATTAGGAGGAAATAAGAAGTGGCAGTTATTCATTTTTTGAACGTGAAACAAGGTGATTGCACTTTCATAAAACATAATGATGGAAAAGTAACTGTAATTGATGTATGTAATGCCTTTAAAGAAAATAATACATACGGAAAATCATTATATCAATCACTAGCGCCGAGGTTCGGGGTATTACCGAAACCTCATAATAATCCTTATAGTAGCTTAGCGCTACCAAGTATTTTAGGTAGACCTGAAAATCATGCTGCTTTAGGCTTATCTAACTTCTATGGTAGCCTCGATCAATCAGCTTTAGGACTATCAAGTCTTTTTAGAACGTCAGGCAACTTAGGCCTTTTAGAAAAATCACGAGTAAATTACAATCAAAAAGAATCTCCTGTCAACCCCATAATCTATTTAAAGAAACATAACATCACCGGCGTATTCAGATTCATTCTTACTCATCCTGACATGGATCACATGGATGGGCTAAAAGATTTCTTTGAAGAATTCCAGCCAATCAACTTTTGGGATATTAATAATGATAAAGAAATAGATTCATTCAAAAGCCAGAGATCTATTGATGATTGGGAATTTTATAAAAAGCTAAGAGACGGGAAAATAAAGACAACAAGACTGACTGTGTATAATGGAGCAAAGGGTAAGTATTATAACGAGGATGAGCAAGGAAAAATCGGAGGGAATGGCTTACATATACTGGCACCATCAAAGGAACTCGTGAGACTATCAAAGGAGACCGATGATTATAACGATTGTTCATATGTAATCTTGTATAGGACAGGCAATTATAAAATTCTATTTGCTGGAGATTCTCACGATAAGACATGGGAGTATATTTTAAGCAATTATGAGAATGATGTTAAAAATATAGATTTGTTAATTGCACCGCATCATGGAAGAGATTCTGACCGCTCATATGATTTCTTAGATATCTTAAAACCAACACTAACCTTTTTTGGAAATGCAAAATCGGAACATCTCGCACATAGTGAATGGAACAACAAAAGATTAGAGAAAATAACAAATAATCAAGGAAACTGTTTGATAGCCAAGATAGATGAATCAATGGATATTTTTGTTACGCACAAAGATTTTGCAGAAGATTACACCCATAACAATACTTATTTTGATAATGAAGCTTTAGGATGGTATATAAAGACTCTATGAGTGAAGTAATAGACAACAAAGAAAAAGAAGCTTTAAAGTTTCTTGAGCGTGATTTTAATCAATGCTTTCAGCAAATGAGGCATTATGATGCTCAGATATTCGATATCCTGAAATTCATGTTTACCGCATATACTGTTCTTATTGGTGCAGCACTTGGCCTTTTCAAAGCAAACCTACAGGTAGATCTTGCCGTCCCTATTGTAATTTCTCTCATAATTGGTTTAGTTCTTGGAGCATTTATGTTTTACCTTGTTCTTGTTAATCGCTCTTATTATGTAAGGGTCGCCCGATATATAAACGAACAAAGAAAACTATTTTTAGCCATCAAACCGCTTGGATTTGAAAATATTTCACGTATGTATACAAATGAAAAACAGCCTTATTTTAGCCGTGAAAGCACTCAAATATGGCTCGCTTATATCATAGGAGCTTTAAATTCTATGCTTCTTGGAGTCTTGCTATTTATTATATTTGCTTTGTATAGCTTTAAATGGCTGGCAGTGGTAGGAGTCAGCCTTTTAGTTCTTTTCGTCCAAATAGCAATTGCTATTAAATATTTAAAATTGCAAGAGTCAAAATCAATATCAAAGGATGTTTCGGAAAAGGATAAAGAATAACAATGAATATTCCTTCGTGGGTTTCATCACAAAAAAGTCATATATGTGTGTTCAATGTTGGGCGTGGGCTTTGTATTTTTATCCGCACTGCACTTAACCAAGGAATAATGTATGATTTTGGAAGCTCTGAAGATTTCAAGCCATCAGAGTTTCTTAAGGAAAAAATTGTTCCCTATTTAGATAAATATAAAAAGTGCAGAATTGCACAGACAATTATTTCACATCCCCATGCTGACCACATTACTAATATCAGTTGCTTAACCGACCCTGATAAAGACAAATCACTTTTCTATTCATCGTTACACACATGCCCAAATGATAAACCGAACGGTTCTGCAAAACCAGAGGCCATTGATTGGAATAGGATTAAGAATCCGAAGGGGAGCGAGAATAATTTGGAAATATATAAATCGCTATACGAAGGGCGAAAACTGCCACTCCAGACCATTTGCTATGAATCACCAAAGTCAATTCCGAATCTAGAATATGGCCTCTATTATGTGAGACCTCCTGTCGTTAGCAAAATTTATCCTGACAAAGATCAAGAATATGGGAATGGGACAAGCATAGTAATTTTTTTTCGGCATGGATTTCATACGGCATTAATCCCAGGTGATATGAATCCTGATACTTTCAAGCATCTATTAGATGAAGGTGAGGGACTTGAAAAACGATATACCATATTCGACCGAAGACAGAATACCACACATCCAACGTGGCATGAGATGTCAGGTGATCAACCATCGCTGAAATCATTACTGAACAATCGTGGTCTTTCAATTCTGCTCGCTCCGCATCACGGGCTTAAGTCAGGGTTTTCGGAGGACTTATACAAAGCGATGAAGGATGAAAAACCAGGACTTGTCGTCATATCTAAAAAGAGGCATCTATCAGATACCGATGGAGAAGTTGAACCGTTTTATCAAACACCAGAAGGAGCAAAAGGTCAAAAAGTCTATATCGAGGGGAAGGAAGAAAATCGGTATTCTGTGAGCACCCGTGATGGACACCATATTCTTATACTTTTTCAAGGAACTGGTGGACAGCCAGAAGTATATTTAGAAAAAGAGCCTGAAGTTTTATTGAAGAAGTTGAAGTAGAAGCAATGCAGACAACAATAAAGGGAATGGGTCTAATAATTGAGCACAGCTAAACCTAAAACCACCATAAACGGCGATGGGTTGTAATAATTAACAAGAGGATACAAGATGGCATCTATTAATGGAGATTGGTTTCATTCAAGAAGCAGTTCAAATCTTGAAGAATTATTGACAGTCAGGACATTAGTTCTTGAAAGTCAAAAGCCTGAATATATTGGTTTTGGATGGTCTGGTGGTAGAGCAGGAAATCAAAAGATGTATAAATTTGCAACAGCAGCTAATATTCAGCCGTCTACGATGCAAACTAAAATCCGCGCAATGATTCGTTACGGCTTTGTTAAAGACGGCAATCAATGCCCGCTTGTATGGACAAGAATGGGCAGTCTTTGGAATGACCTTTACACAGTCGGTAATTACGCTGCTGCACAAAAAGTTTATGAATTAACCCTAACGATTTCACTTGCGATTTATGCTTTCAATAATACACAGGTTCAATACAGCATAAATCCGGCAAACGGTGAAATGCCTTTGAAATTTTTATTGAATATTCTTGATAATCAAAACTCTATTTCTCTCAGAGAATTTGAAGCATTAGTTGACGGTAATACTCAAAGAGTAGGAGACAACGCTTCATACTGGAAAAAAGATCTTGCAAATTCAGGGCTGTTTCAAGATGTACAGGACAGATTGTTTTATACAGGTAAGTATCCAGATTTTATTCAAGAGATTAAGAGTTTTGAGCCAAGTCCATTTTTAACCGATGCAGACTGGCAATCAATAAGAGAAAACCCACTAATTGAAATTTCACCATTTAAAAACTCAATCCGTTCTATTTTTGAAGCAGTAACACAAGAACAGAATATAGAGGAACAAATTACCGATGAAATTTTTACAGCGCCGTTGGTTGATGCCGTTGCAGAACAGGAAGAAATTCAAATACCAGAGCTTGATATTTTAAGCAGTGATTCGAGGTTTTCGCAAAGCATTAGAAGGATAAGGAATGCGGCATGGGCTATAAGAATAAAAAAGAAATATAATTACATATGCGCTATTCCGAATTGTGATGTAATAGGACAAATCTTTGTTGAAGCTGCGCATATTAAACCCGATAATGCACAAGATGGCAATATTCCACATAGGGCACATATCTTAAATGGACTATGTTTATGCAGGCATTGTCATATCGCTTTTGACAAGGGTTATTTCTCACTTACTGATACTCATAAAATCATTACATCAACAAGATTTAATGATATACCAAACCAGAATCTTAAGACTGCTATAATTTCAAGTGCAAACATTCAAATCAAGAATAGAATAGATAAGAGGTTGCCATTAGTCGAATTTATTCAGTATCACAGGAGTAACAGATTTAAAGGCTAAAATAACATAAAATGGGACATACTGAATTAGCATATAAAATATTATTTGACGAATTTGAAGTGGCCAGCGTGGTTGCTGAACCAACATTAAATTACAATCTTTTTGTGGCCGAATTAGAAAATTCACAGGCAGAGCAGCTAAAAATATTTAATAAGCTCGAAAGGTCTCTCCAGTTTTATAATGGCGAGTCTTTCAGAAATCAGGTACATTTTCAATTTGCTAATCAAACACCAGTCCAGAGATGGTTTTCTTATCGTGAAGGTTACTCCCTAAAACTTGTAGATGCTTTTATCAAAGAACTAAGAATAAAAGGAAATGCTTTTGATCCATTCTCAGGTAGTGGAACCACCCTTCTGGCTTCACGCATGGCCAATTTAAATTCATTTGGAATTGATGTAAATCCTATTTCTGTCTTAGTTGCTAAAGTTGAAAATGAACAATACACATCAGAGGATATCATTCAGATTGAAGAAGAATTAAGAAAGTTGACTGATATTGAAAAATCTAAGGATAATTTTCAGGCCATTTTTGATTTAGCTGGCAAAGTATTTAATCAAGAAATTTTACAGGCGCTTCTTCAATTTAGACAACATATAACGGCTATTCAGCATGAAAAAACTAAAATGGCACTCTTTGTTGCATGGCTTTCAATAATTGAAGATGTTTCAAACATTAAGAAAGAAGGAAATGGAATTAAATATAAAAACCGCAAGAGAACTCCTAATGGTTACATAAACATTGAAAAAGAAAAATGGGAGAATGATAAATTTCCTGATAATAAATTCAGCTTTGTAAAAACTAAACTTTCTAATCGTCTTGAAATGATTCTATCTGATTTGCAATTTGATTATGGTAACTGCGATAAAAAACCAAGTATTTTTAAGGGCAACTGTTTAGAGTTCGATAAGTTTTTCTCAGATGAAATTGAATTAACATTCTTTTCGCCTCCCTACTGTAACTGCTTTGACTATTTTGAGATACATAAAATTGAACTCTGGCTTGGAGAGTTTATTTCTAATAAAGAAGAATTCAGAAAATTGAGAAACTCTGGATTTCGTTCAAATACAAATTCGCTAAATCACAAGCCAATAACTTATAAGAATGAGTACCTTGAGAATCTTATAAGCCTTTTTGAGCCTCAAAAACTTTGGAATAATAATATTCCGAATGTCGTGAGAGGTTATTTTGATGATATGTACACTCTTTTAAATAAGCTATACAGACAAACAACTAAAAATGGCTATATAGGAATTGTTGTTGGCAATTCTGCTTATTCAGGTATAATTATTCCAACGGATAGTTTAATTGCTACAATAGCAAGAGAAATAGGCTTTAAAGTAAAAAATATTTTTGTAACAAGACATTTAACTACAAGCTCTCAACAAAAACAAGAATTAGAATATCTGAAAAATTACTTAAGAGAAAGTATTGTTCTACTTGAAAAATGATTAAATCGCAGGACTATTTGATTGTTAAGGAATTTATTCCTGATAAAATTGAGCAAGGCTCAATATTAAATATATTTACTAACAATGTAGCAGCACACACGCACGGTTTTCATAAATATCCGGCTAAATTCATTCCACATATCCCAAAATGGGCAATCAATAAGTATTTAGCAGGACTAAAAAGGAAGATCGTTTTAGATCCATTCTGTGGCTCTGGAACAACTTTAATAGAAGGACTTTTAACAGGCCATAATGTAATTGGTATTGACGTAGACCCTTTATCATGTCTTATTGCTAAAGTCAAAACCACGAATATTAACACTTCAGATCTAAACAAAATTTCAGACTGGCTTGTGAGAGAAGTTAAAAAGAAAAAAAGAGGAGAGTTTAGGCCAAAATGCGAAACGATTGAACATTGGTTTCCTAAAGAAACGATAAACAAGCTTTCAATAATCCGGACTTTCATTGATCAGATACCTGAAAGATTTGGTGATAATAAAAGTATTAAGGATATCCAGCATCTTTTAATTATATGTTTTTCATCTATAATACGACGTGTTTCTTATGCAGATAATGAATCACAAAAAACTTATGTTTCACACACTCACATTAAAACTCCTGAAGAACCATTGAGGCTTTTTCTATTACAACTCAATTTGTTTAAGGAGCGAATTATTAAGTTCTCTGAAAATATTACACCTAAACTTAGAAATCAGATTATTTGTTCATCAAGCACAGACTCGTTAAAAGTAAAACTGAAAGATCAAAATATTGACTTGGCAATTACTTCGCCACCCTATATCAAAGCTATAGATTATATTTACAATCAAATGGTTGAATTATTTTGGATTGGAGATTTGTTTGGCATTCAAACACAGCCAAAACAAAATGAAAAGAAAAAAAAATATATTGGTACAAAACATTTTTATAAAAAAGAATTTGTAGAATATACGCCATTTGAAACAACTATGGAAATTAAAAAACTGGACGACAAGATTCAAAGAGTATTTAAAATAGACAAGAAAAATGGGCATAAACATGCTTATATTACATTCAAATACTTCGTAGATATGGAAAAACACTTCGTGGAAATATCAAAATGCTTAGACAAAGGCAGGCATTATATAATGGTTGTTGGTGATAGTTCAGTAAGCAACATTTTCTTTAATACGTCTGACTTTCTAATTAAAATTGCAGAACGGAATGGTTTTAGAATAACCAACAAGTGGGGCTACAAAATCAAAAATCGGTATATGAGATTTGATAGAAAAGGACGCGGTGGAATAATTGATATTGATTGGGTATTAGATTTAGTAAAAACATAACTTTTACAACATTAAATAAAAAAATAGCGCTATAGAATACAGAATAATAGACCTTATGGTTGAAAGTATATTTCTGATATAATACAAGGGGTAAGATGCCATGCACTACATTGAGTGCATGAGCATCTTACCCCTATGTGGTTTACTGGCTCCCCGGGCCGGACTCGAACCAGCGACAAGGTGGTTACAAGTATGCCCCTATGTTTCCATAAGGCTTGGACTATCTCATCACCCTTTCTACCTGATTAAAGTAAAGTTAGGGTGTC
>JAHFEP010000284.1 GCA_023248415.1 Nitrospirota bacterium | reverse complement strand
AGGAAGAGAAACCCCTTGCGAAAAAGTCTTTACTCCTGTGCGTCCAGTTTTATCCTATGGAATCGTAAATCTGCTCTTTTTTGCCATTTCTTCTATCTCTTTTTTCTTCTCCTCATAGCCGTGCCTTCCCATCATGGCGTATGTTAGCTGCTTCCCTTCTTCCACACCGGGCTGGTCAAAGGGATTTATATTGTATAATCCTCCTGCAAAGGCAGTCTGAATCTCAAACATATATAATAAGGCGCCTATTGTAAATGGCGATATCTCGGATAGTGTAATCCTGCAATTTGGCCTTCCTTCTTTTGTCAATGCAAGCTCTGTTGCAGTCTGCTCTGCATGGATAAGTTCATTTATAGTCCTGCCGCCGAGATATGAAAGGGAATCGCCGTCAATTGATACACGGGGCATAAGAAGCTCATTTTGGAATTTTTCTACACGGATAAAGGTAATAGTCTTGTCATTCGGGCCTTCCATATATAACTGAATCTGTGAATGTTGGTCATTTGTGCCAACAGCCCTGACAGGTGTCTGGCCTGCATTAATCACCTTCCCGTTAATGGTATTTTTTTTTCCAAGGCTCTCTGCCCAGAGCTGGCAGAACCAGTCGCCGATACTATCCAAGGCATCAGCATAATTCATCAATACAGCAATCCTCTTTCCCTTTGCAGTTGCGGAAACATATTGCAAGGCCGCATTCATATAAGCAGGGTTCTCCCAAATATCATCTGATTTGCAAAGCTTGTCCATATACGCTGCGCCGTTTAAGAGTCCTTTTATATCTATTCCAATCACTGCTGCTGGCAAGAGCCCAACTGGTGTAAACACAGAAAATCTGCCGCCAACCTTTTCAGGTATCTCAAGGGATTTATAGCCCTCTGTTTCAACAAGCCTTCTCAATGACCCCTTTTTGGGGTCTGTTGTTGCAATGATATGTTTTTTCGCCTTTTCCTTTCCAACTGCCTCAGCAAGCCTCTCCCTTACAAGCAGGAAATTTGCCATTGTCTCTGATGTTGAACCTGATTTTGTAATTACATTAAAAATAGTCTTTTTTATATCTATTGTTTCAAGAAGTCCGCTTATGCTGTCAGGGTCAACATTCTCAAGGAAATATATCCTTGGGCAGCCCCTCCTCTCTTTCTTTGTGAGTTCATTATAATATGGCGGGTTCAGCGCCTTATGCAAAGCCTTTGGCCCTAATGACGAGCCGCCGATGCCTATCAGAGCAAAATTCTCAAACTCTGCCCTAATCTCCTCTGCTGCCTTTGTGATACTGCTAATATCTTGATAAGGAAGGTCAAAGAAGGGAAGTGTCCTGTCATTTCTTTTTGACTTTAATTCTTTATCAATCAGCTTAACCTTGTCCTTAAGACTGTCAATCCCGGATTTTTTCATGCCATGCTCATCGCCAACAGCATCTGCCATCATATTTGTAAAGTCAAAGGATATGTTCAAAATATATCTCCCTCTTCTTTATTCCTGCGAAATTTGCCCTTGCATGCTTTAAGCAGGGAGCAGGAATAAAGAAAAATCAATAGATTCCCGCTCAAAAACGCTGCGGGAATGACAGACAAAATCTTTTGCTAAGTTTATCAGAAAAAGGGCTTGTATGCCATAAAAATTCTCAATTAATATTGGTTGCAATTTTACAGCTATAGTGGTATAAAAAGCGTTTAGGGAGGTAATTATAATGCTGACTAAAGAGAGATTATTGATTCTGATTTTATTTATAGGCCTTGCGCTTTCCTCTGGCTGCACATATCTTATCGGACCTGAAGAAGGGGGTGTAACGTCGCCAGCCGGAAGCACAACGCCCTATGTAGTCTTTACAAACCCGTCTAATGGAATGGCAAATGTGCAGAGGACAGGCTCCTTTATGGTTCAGGCGGAATTCAGCATGGAGATGAATCCGGGAAGCGTCAATTTTATGATGATAACCGGCGGCGCGCCTGTTTCAGGCTCCATCTACTGGGTCGGCTATAAGATGCTGCAGTTTATACCGCATACAATATTAATGCCAAACACCACTTATGAATGCACAATAACAGCAGGAAGGTCTTCATCAGGCTTTCCATTAACACCGCTTCCACTCACATGGAAGTTTACAACAGGATTTTAAATTAGTGAATAGTGAACAGTAGATAGTGAATAGTGTGGTACTGTTCACTATACACTGATTAAGGAGATAATTTTTGTGATTAAAAGGGACAGATACAATGTTGCCGTTGTCGGCGCCACAGGCGCTGTTGGTCAGGAGATGATTGAAATATTGGCTGAGAGAAGCTTTCCAGTTGCTAATCTTTCGATGTATGCCTCTGAAAGGTCTGCTGGCAAAAAACTTAGTTTTCAGGATAAGGAGATTCAGGTCAAAAAACTCACATCAGATTCCTTTAAAGGGATTGATATAGCCCTGTTCTCCGCAGGCGCGGGCAGGAGCCTGGAGTTTGCGCCCATTGCTGCAAAGGCTGGCGCAGTTGTTATTGACAACAGCAGCGCCTTTAGGATGGACCCGAATGCCCCACTTGTTGTTCCGGAGGTAAACAGGCATGCAATCTTTAAGCATAAAGGCATAATCGCAAATCCAAACTGCTCAACAATTCAGATGGTGGTTGCGTTGAAGCCAATACACGATGCTGTAAAAATAAAAAGGATTGTTGTAACAACATTCCAGTCTGTCTCTGGCACAGGCATAAAGGCAATGGACGAGCTTATGGAACAGACAAAGGCTCTGCTTAGCTTTAAAGAGGCTGAATGCAAGGTATATCCGCACCAGATTGCCTTTAACTGCCTGCCTCATATTGATATTTTCCTTGATAATGCCTATACAAAGGAAGAGATGAAGATGGTAAATGAAACAAAAAAGATAATGGAGGATGATTCAATCCGTGTTACTGCAACAACTGTTCGTGTTCCTGTGTTCCGCTGCCACTCTGAATCAGTCAATATAGAAACAGAAAAGAAAATCAGCCCGAACGAGGTTAGGGCGATACTATCAGCAGCGCCCGGTATAATTGTATTTGATGAGCCGAAGAAGAATGTCTATCCACTTGCAATTGATGTGGCTGGCAAGGATGATGTTTATGTTGGAAGAATCAGAGAGGATGAGTCAATACCAAATGGCATAAACATGTGGGTTGTCGGCGACAATTTAAGAAAGGGCGCTGCATTGAATGCAGTTC
>JAHFEP010000009.1 GCA_023248415.1 Nitrospirota bacterium | reverse complement strand
CTTATTTATATCTACAACTGACTTGTTTAAAACGCTGCCGTGAAGCACAGCGGGATAAGAGCTGAGATTGCTAAACCTCACTGTGCCATAATGATTCTTCAATGCGCCTGAATTTGCTATGTATATATGGTTTGTAAATAATGGCATATTTATAAGATGCTGCGCTTGTGTTAAAACCTGGGGCATATAACATTTTACAGGGATTTCTTTTTCATCTACAATTCTTTCACGCATCTTAATTTCTGTGCTTGTGTCAGCAGAGGATAAACCATAATGAAGCCGCAGTTTTATCTTATTTAATATTGAGGTTGAATCCGTTCTCTCAACATAGTTTATAGGATAATTAATCCTGTTTCGCACTATATCCACAGGAATCTTTTTGCATAAGTCATAAACAAATATCTCATTTGGCCCTGCGCCTACAACTTCAACAAGCTGTTTTACAACAGAATTAATGAGCGGCGGGGCAGTAATCGTATATTTGTAGCCATGGTTTAATGAGTTAAAATTTGGTTTTATTGCAATCTTATCGCCCTTTTTATAATCTGTTAGAATATCAAGCCACGCCTTTCTTAAATCCCTTTGCATTGTGAATTCTTTTATTCCTTCTGTCAGCATTTCATCAAGCCTCTCGTTTTTAATGGAATTTAGATATGCAGAAGGACTGCTCATTTCAGAAAGGACATCATGGCTGTAAACCCTCAGGACAGTGTTTGTATTGCCGGCAGCATCTATTTGCGGCCCTGATGTCTTTTTCTGCTCTTTATCCGCTAAAATAATCTGTTTGGCCTGCCTCTCTGATTTATTAGGATTCTTCTTTCCATAGACAGCCCTTGAAAAAAGAAGCATATTTCCAAGGAAAAAAGAAATTGCGCTTATAAACATCCGGCGGTTCATTTTTTTGTTATCTGATAAAGGCCTCAATATCTAATCAACCCCTAAGATCTTTTGCTGCACTCTATTGAACAGGCTGCTCAGAGTAGCTGAAAAAGACTTGTGGTAAAACTTGATGCTGCAGTAATTGCAGATATCAACCTTGCATCTGCGCTGCTGAGTGCAAAATTCCCTATGCTTTTTATTTCCCCATACCTGTTTAACTTCCTGATTTTTTAAATTCCCTATAACATATCTGTTAAAATACAGGCATGGCACTACATCTCCATTGGGGGTCAAAATCATTTGGGTAGTGCAAAACTGGCATTTCATCTTTGGGTAAGAACCATTAATAAGATTTTCTATAGATAGAATGTCCATGTTTTCCATATTCACAGGAACAGAGCAATTCTTCTTAGCGCTACTTTTTACTTCTTTCAATTTGCTCAGTAATTCCTCTGCCTCATTTTTGTTAAAAAGGTTTGAACCGTTGTCGTTTGACGTAAAATACGGTTCCGGGTATATTCCGTTTACAGCAGAAGACCTTATTGTCTTGGCATTGAATTCACTTAACCCCCTCAGCATATACATATCAAAGGGGATGCTATTTGCATATTCAATAAAATTATCAAGCATCTGGTAATTTAATTTTGAAAGTGTTGTTATGCAAACCATATTCGGTTCTTTTTTACTGCCGCGGTGCTTCTTGATAAATTGTACTGCCCTATTAACCTTATTAAAGTGGTCTTCAACCCCTCTTACAGAGCCATTAAGCGATGATATTTCATCAAGTGAGAAATATATTGTTCCGAGTCCTGCCTCAACAAGCTGCATAGCTGTTTTTTCATCCATAAGATTTGAATTGGTTGGAAAGAAGGTTCTGATGCCAACCTGTTTGCATAATTGCACCATTTTAATCAGGATATCTTTTCTCAATAATGCGTCCCCGCCGAACAATTCAATGCTCTGCAGATTATTCTGCGCCAGTTTTTCAATAATAGGTTTCCATTCCTCCCATGACAGCTCATTCCCTTCCAGGGGGCGCTTCCACATATTACAGGTCTTACACCTGCTTGTGCATTTATAAGTCAAGAATACAATAGCCCCCTCAGGAGTAAATGTATATGACCGATAGGAGTTATCTATCCCGCCAAGCAATGTTTTTATTACACCCATTTGTTTAATTTTCTTTCTTGACAAATTTAGTCAGAATAGTTTAACCTTTTTTTCCCTTAAGGCTCTATTTTTAACATATTCACGAATAAACCCTTTGTCTATCTTTTCCCATACCTCTTTAATTATTTCAGGTGTAACCATCTTTTTAAGATAAAGGTTTCCTTTTGTTTTAAGCGGGTAGCTTTTTACTTTATTATTCTGAATATCGTAAATCGCCTTAACCATTAAATCTATCCCCAGTTTAACAACTTTAACATATAATGTTTCGTGATTATCGTCTTCAGCAATTTCAGGGCTTCCCTGATAGATAATGTTCCCATCATCAATCCCGTCGCTTACGTAATGAACTGTAGCCCCGATATATTCTGGTTCTTCGTTATATATTGCCCAGAGTGTAGTCCAAACCCCTCTATATCGCTGTGAAAGCCCGCCATGGATGTTTAAAACACCTTTCACAGGGATAGACAATATCGGCCTTTTTAATATTGAAGTTCCACAAACAGCAATAACATCCGGTTTAAGCTTCTTTATCTCTTCCACATAAACCGGCTCATTAATAGCATTAATGCCTTCTGTATAAACCACTTTGCAATCTCCACCAGCCAATAATTTACTGCCTTCTAGCCCAAAACCATCTAAGGCTATTCTGCTTGCCCTCTTGCCATAGTATTTATTGTTAATATTATCCTTTATCGCTTTTATAAAAAGTTTTGGCTTGATTAAATATTTAAAAATCTTTACAAACTTAATGAATAAATTTGGAGCTTTTCCATGCTGTTTTTCAACAAATACGCCAACAACATTTAGATTTTTAATTAGTTGGTTTGCAAAATACATATCCGAGCTGTCTTGACTTACAAGAACTACAACTCTTTGCCCTTGTTTCTTGGTATTCCATTTTTTAATCTCTGCCATAAATGATTCCCTCTGTAAATAAGGCTTAAAAAAAACTATTCCGTCCCTAAATTCATAATCTCTTGCTTTACTTTATTAAGCCTTAGCTTTCTCAAAAATGGGATAAGTTTGTATTCAAGGTTATATAAGCCGTAAGGCTTGAAATTCTTGCCAAAGATTTCTATATTTGCATGTTTTCTTGTTTCATCTGACCAGTTCATTAGATAATTATAGGTATGGCCGCATGTGTTATATTCTTTGACAACACCCTCATCAAATAATGTTTTGATTATATTATATTCAAGAACAGAGCCTGGGGACAGGTCGCTGAATGATTCATCATAATCTGCGCGAATCGGGTAGACAACATTGTTATAAGTTAGATGAAATTCAAAGGCAATTGGCGCGCCGCCCTTTTTTAAAAAGAATATTGATACAATCCCCTGCGGTCCGAGTCTGTCACAGATTTCTATATGAAAGCTCTTGCTTTGAGGATTGCTTGTTATATCTGTTCCAATTTGCCTTTTCCAGCTTTTTTCTGAGATTGCAAGAATATCCTGAATAGCAGGATTTTTGCTGTCATTTATCTGAATCTTTTCAATTGACAAGTCGCCTGATTTGTTTGCACGATTGATTTTATTTCTTAGAGACTTTCTAAACCTTTGCGATTTTTTACTTAAAAAGGTCTCCCAATCAGAATTGATTAGAATGTAAGGACTTTCAGTGCTGTCTTTTATCCCGAATCTATTGCCGTTCATATTCAAATAATCAGATGCAATTAAATAGGTCTGGCTGTTTGTATCCAATTTGGTAAGTTCAATAATGTCCAGAGCAGAAAGCCCTTTTAGATAGTCAAGTATTGTTTTAATAATCTCTGCGCTATTTTCCCTGCTAACAATAAAATCAGAGGATGGGGAATGGCCGTTAGCCATCAGGCAGATCTTTGCTATATTTACCCCGCGATATCTGCTTTTAGTCCGCATCATGGGAGCAATACCGCTAAGCTGGCCTCTTTCATCGTAAACTGCTATGACATTGAGCTTGTTTCCATTGCCAAAGCTGTTCCACCATGCCATTATCCATTCATGGGTGAGATATATTACATTGTTAACGTTGTCTTTTAACAATGCATTCCAGTCCTGAGCTAATGACCCTAATAATTCCTCTTTAGATGTAATAATCTTTATCTTCATATTGCAATTTTAAGACAATAACTTTAGAACCCCCTTACTGCATGATAGGCAGTCTTCATTTTATCTCTAACAGCCATTGTATGCTTGACTATCCCGGGCCTTGCCATATAAATATTGCATACATTCCTGTAACCCGTTGTCCAGTGCTTTTTATAGGAGTCCAGACTGCCCATAGGCAGGAAATCGTATTCCTTCAGGCCGCAGCTTACTGCCTCTTTAATGGAATGATTGTGGAGCAGCAAGCCGGGAGCCAATTTTTTATCAAATGCGGTATCTAATCCAGATTGATAAAAGTAAATTTTGTTATTATAGCGAATATTATATAGGGCTGCTATATTTTTGCCAGAGACAGATAGAAATCTTAATTCCAGATGCCCGTTCCTTAATATATAGGGCATAACCATCTTCTGAAATTCTCTAAACTTCACATTTGAAAAGGAGCCGTGTAATCTGCGTGATTCCCACCTGCATTGATGCAGCCTTACAAGCTCTTCAAAATCCCTGTCAAACTTTGAAATATCATCTGTCTTAGAAAAGGCTGCATTGTTACAGCTTTCAAGCCTTCTCTCATTTGCCCTTATATTATGCCGCATCGTGCTGCTGAGGCTGTTTAAAAAACCGTTGTAACCGTCATTTAGCCTGATATACGGGCTTTCTATCTTGTCTACAGCAATATGAAGGAATTTCATATTGTGTGATATAGATTTAAGGAGGTTGATAGTCTTTGATGAATCATCCATTATATGAAGAAAAATGTCGTCGCACAGGTCTTCATGGACAGCAAATTCCATAACCTTGCGGAGGACATCTTCTTCTTCGCCATCTCTGCATATCACATCCATATATTCAGATATCACACTTCCCTCTTTTGTGCCAAGGAACATAAGGCGCTTATATGAAAACAGGCTGCGCCACGATTTGTGAACTATATAAAAGGGGGCAATACCGATTAAATCCTTTCCTCTAAAAACAAGGAGTATGCAGAGATTATGATTATCTTCTTTATATACCTTCCACCAACTGTAGAGCCATTCCCATCTTAAAAAGAAATTATTTGCAGGGGATTCTGCCAATAGTGCGTTCCATTTTTCATGCAATGAATGAAAACCCTCTGAGGTGTTGATTCTTTGAATATGGAGAATATCGGTTTTATTTGTCATTGTCTGTAGAATCTGATATATATGCCAATAAGAATTAGAATAATTGTCATCAAAAAAAACAGATGTTTTATTCTATTACCTTTGAAAGAAACCTGATATGATTGCAGAGAAGGCTCAGGCGCTGCAGCTCGGGCTGCAGGAGATTTGCCAGAATCGCCTCTTGATAAAACCCATACCCCTATAAATAGCGCTATAAATCCAACCATAGAAACAGACATGGCCTGAAGGACATGATAAGGTCCGTGCAGAACCTCGCCTATGTTGAAATAAGCAAATATCCCGATAAGGGCAACCCTGAAACTGTTGACCAATACAGATATAATAATTCCACCGCAGACTAATATTACCCTTCTCTGCCAGCTCCTTAAAAAAATGTATGCAAGCGGGATGGCAATGGCAGCAACTGCTATTAGATTATTTACGCCGCTGCATACCTTTGCCACCTCAAGCGTTATGTTTGGCAATTCAATATAGATTGACTGCCGATAGACTGGTATCCCTATTGCCTGAATCATCTTTGTGCCTAAAGCTGCTGAAAAGTTTTGGAAAGGGAGATTGAGCCTCTCTGTAAAGATGCCCCAGAATGGTACCATAAATAATAAATAGGCAATTGGAAACCATAAGGCTTTTAAAAACTGACTGCCCAGAAGGAGCAGTATCATGCCAATAATTGTTGTAATAAGTGAAAATCCCTGAACAGATACACGACCCTGTGTATTAATTATAAGCAGGATTATCCCTCCTATTATAACAGGTATGCCAAGTATATAGGATGGCGATATTTTCAGGCGCTTCAACCTGTCTTTTTGCAGCCAGACAATATATAGGCTGATAAGAGGGACTATAAACCCAAAGGAATAGATGTAACTGTTCCACCAGACTTTAATGAAGGTAACAAATACATTTGCATAGCTGAATACAAAAACACCGAACAGAATAGCTAACCATACCCAGTACTTTGTGTCAATTTGAGAATGTTTAATAATATTCTCCTTAATAATAGTGGTCATTTTGAAGAAATAGGTGTCGTGAGTCTTGCAGAAAATATCTCTTTTATCGGCCCAAATTGAAAGTTGTTTAACAGCCGTTTGATCTTAGAAAAGGTTTTATCCAGATTAATGTAATGTCTGAAAGCTGAAATCCTGCTTCCGTTCAATTTTGGCTGTTCTGTATCAATCTCCCATGGGTGGAAATAGATTATAGCAGGTTGGTTCTCCTTTTTATTAAGAGAACGGATGCCCCATTCAATAAACCTGACAGGCAAAAGCCTTAAATACCCGCCGCCGGCAATTGGAGTATTCTTTCCAAAGAGCTGTATTGTAGATAACGGAATTTCTAAGATTTCACCCTTTCCATCAAGGCCTACCTTCTTTGGGAAGCGATAAAAATCATGGATACCGTATCTGTCATGACGGATAGGAAATATGCTGGAGTCGTATTTAAAGCCCTCTTCTATCAGAATGTCTAAAGCCCAAAATGTCTCCTTAATAACCGAGAAGCTGGTAGCCCTATATCCATTAACCGGCACTGCTGTAATATCTTCAAGAATCTTTTTGGTTTTCCGAATATCTTCTCTGAATTCATCAGGCGTCTGGTCATATATAAGCCTATGATTGTATCCATGTGAGGCTATCTCATGGCCTGAAGAGCTTATATCTTTTATTAATTGCGGATAGCGCTCTGCAATCCATCCAAGAACAAAGAATGTTGCTTTAACCTTATATTCATCAAGCAATTCAAGGATTTTATATGTATTTCTTTCAACACGGCTCTCATGCCTGTGCCAGTCTTCAAATTTAACCTTGTCTGCAAAGGCTGAAACCATGTAATAATCTTCAACATCTATTGTAAGGGCATTAAGCATCAGTTTATGATCCAAAGAATTCATCTATACACTTTAAAACATCTTTTAGATTTTTTTCTTTTGAAGCCTCAATTTGTGAAACATTCTTAAAGTGTTTATGATGCGGAAAGGTTGAAATATCGGGCCAGTGAGGGGCATTGAGTCGTCTATAAAAATTATTTCTGCAAGCAGTTCATAAGAATTTAAAAGTGTCCTGAACTTTAAAATTTTTACATCTTTAATAATGTGCTTGTATTCACGATGCAGATTGTAAAGCACTCTTCAATTCCTCTAATCTATTTTCCCAATAATCCATGTTCTCCTTGGCAAACTGCCAAGCCATAAGGTCGTCTTCTTCCTCAAATTTCTCTGTCCCAATCTTTCCTCTTATCTCCCCTGCGAAATCATCAAAGGATTTTCCGTACTTATTTTCAAACTTTTGACATTCATCATAAAACTCTGCATACTTTGAGGAGGCAGAAAGAATGGCAAAATCTACAATGGCCTCGCTTTCATCATGGTAATTAAGGGCATTAAAGATTTCATCTGTGTATTTTTTAAATTTTACTTTTTTCATTATTATTCACACATCCTATGAGGCATCGTTTTATTTATAACAAATTATACCACATTTTAGGTAAAATTGGCCTTTTTTCTTCTTGTCAAATCTTCAAGCCTTTAATCCGCAATCCGTAACTCTCAGATGCCTTGCACCTTTTACAAATATCTTGTCAACAAGCTGCATTGACAATATCCCCACCAAAGCCATATTGTCCTTAAATCCTATGGCAAGGTTTTTTCTGCATTTATTAACAAGCCTTTCCACTGCCTGTGGGTTAAAATAACCGTTCTCTTTTATGCTTTTTGAAGATAGCATATCTTCCACATAATCTGGAACACTGCCGTTGCCAAAGAAGCTCTTGGAGTCCGGCGCCATATAAGGCTGTTTTGTCCTTTTAACAATTTCCTGAGGAAGGTGTTTGCCAAGCGCCTTTTTTAATATGTATTTTTCTTTTAATACCTTCATCCTCATATTCGGCGGTATTGCACAGCAGAACTCCACTACCCTGTGGTCAAGGAATGGAAACCTTCCCTCTACAGAATTTGCCATTGCCATCCTGTCTCCCTGTGATGAGAGTATGTAGCCTGGAAGGAGTTTTGTTGACTCAATATACTGCGCCTTTGAAAGCCAGTCCCATTTGCTAAAATCTGTATCTAATGTTCTCCTTAATTCATCTACTGAATTGTATGTATTAAGGATACCCTTAACATCATTTGAAAAGAATTCCTTAATCTTGGCTGTTGTATTCCATCGCGGCAGGTGTGAGAAAAATTCGTCTGAAAGCTCTGAGAGACCTGTTTGGAAGAATGCCTCAAGATAAAATTTTGACTGTGTCTGCATTGCAGGCAGGTATGGATAGAGCCTTCTTAAAAGCGCTGGCCTGAATTTGGAATCAGGCATCTTTGCCCAGAATCTCCTTATCTTTGCCTCTTTAAAAATATCATATCCTGCCAGAACCTCATCAGCGCCCTCGCCTGTTAGAACAACCTTTATACCACTATCCCTGACGAGCTTGGAAAGGAGATACAATGGCGCTGGCGCTGTGCGGAGAATCGGTTTCTCCGTATGCCAGATAACATCTGGAAAGGCCTTTGCAATATCTGTGTATTTGCAGACCACCTCTTTGTGGTCTGTATTCAGGTGTTTAACAAGGCTCTTTTGGTATCCGCTTTCATCATAAGCCTTGTCTTCAAAGGCAACTGAAAAGGTCTTTAAAGGTGAATTTGTATATCTCTTTATCAATGCAGTTGTTATTGATGAATCCAGGCCGCCGCTAAGATATGCGCCAACAGGGACATCTGACCTTAATTGCAACCTTGTTGAGTCTATTAAAAGCTCTTCCAGTTTCTCAGCATAATATTCCTCCGGCAGGTCAGCATATTCATCTTCCTCTGGAAATTTCATGTCCCAGTATCTTTCTGTTTTTATCTTTCCGTCTTTTACTATCAAATAATGTGCAGGAGGCAATTCTAATATATTTTTAAATATAGTCCTCGGCGGTATGCAGCTCCAGAATGTAAATATCTGGTCTAAGGCAAGATTGTCTATCTCCCTTTTGACCTGTTTATCTAATAAGATAGATTTTGCCTCTGAACTGAATATTATGGAATTATTCAAAATGGTATAAAATAGCGGCCGAATCCCCATCCTGTCCCTTGCGAGGAACAACTCATTTCTTCTTTTATTCCAGATGGCAAAGGCAAACTGGCCATTCAGATAATCTACACACCTTGAACCGTATTCTTCGTATGCATGGATTATTACCTCTGTGTCTGATTTTGTATAAAAGGTATGGCCTTTTTTGATAAGCTCATCACGGAGTTCAAGGTAGTTGAAGATTTCTCCGTTGAATACAATCCAGATATTCTTGTCCTCATTGTGCATGGGCTGCTGGCCGCCTGAGAGGTCAATGATACTCAATCGTGCATGGCCAAGGCCTATCTTCTTTTCATTATAGAAGCCGAACTCATCAGGCCCGCGGTGATGAAGCGCAGACGCCATATCCTTTATTAATTCAGGCTCTACTGGCTCTGACCTTTTAAAATTTAATTTTCCGCAGATACCGCACATATGTATAAAAGGCAAATGGCTGAAGGCTAAGGGCTAAGGGCAAAACATTTAAAAAACTAATGGCTGAAGGCTAAAGGCTATAGGCTAAGGACGAAAGGTTAAAAAAAAACATAAAAACTAAAAACTGAAGACCAAGGGCATTAGGCTAAGGGTTAAAGGTTTTTGAACGAGCTGCTATTAATTTTGATAGCATTTTAGATATTTCTATACATTTATTTTCTATTTCTTTAAATATATCTTCTTGTATATAACCTATTTCATAAGCAATTATAGCCTGAGTTAATGCCTCTGCTGCTGAACCTTTTGCAATATAAAAATATCTCACTGCTTCTTTATCAGTTTCCCGCTCATCGCCTTCAGCTATATTGCTTGGGATAGATACCACAGCGCGTCTAATCTGGTCTCTTAAACTGTAATCCTGTCCAAATTTTCCAGAGTTTGTCATTTTATAAACATAGACTGCAAGGGCTTTACTTTTCTGCCAAACCTTAAGTTCTTTAAAGCCGCCTTTACCCATAACAATAATAGGCTAAAGGCTAATGGCATTAGGCTAATGGCTAAAGATATAAGGCTAAAGGTTTTCACCTTTTGCCCTTTGCCTTTTGCCCTTCGCCTTTAGCCCTTTGCCATTTGCCCTTAGCCGTTTTTAGGTGTGCTTCCGCCATTAAGGCAGTTTCTGCCTTCAAAAAGAAAGGTATGGTTCGCCAATTGCATCGCTTGTCTTGAGATTGAAACTTTGTTGGCTATGTCTATATAATTGGCTAAAGGCATTAGGCTAAAAGCTTTCACCCTTCGCTTTTCGCCTTTAGCCCTTTGCCTTTAGCCTAATGCTTAAGCCGCTCTTCCTACCTTCTCTGCTTCAACAACTATCCTTGCCTGATAGGAAATCAGATTCAGCAGTATTATAATTCTCTCTGAATCCTTTACATCTTCAAAGATGCCTTCAAAATCCTTAAAAAGACCCTCTCTGATTACTACCCTCTCGCCCTTTTTAAAAAGGTCTTTAGCTATATGCACAAAGCCACTCTCCATTCTTAACTTAATGGCATTTATAATTTCATCATCAACAGGCACAGGAGTATATCCATAACTAACAATATCCCTGACGCCTCTTGTATATCTGATTTTTTTGTAATGCTCCATTGGATTATACCGGGCAAAAAGATAGCCGGGAAAGAGCCCCTTCTTCTCATTTATCTTCGGATAAAAAACATCAACACCAAGCTGCGAAATCATCTTCTCCGCAAGAGCCTCATGCCTCGGTTTTGTATTTACAGCATACCAGTTTAGATTATTCATTTTATATGTCTCCTTAAAATAGCTGATATTCAAATAAGCTTTTTCCGATATTGTTTTTTACTTAACAAACTATATATTTAAGCAAACTATGTGCCAGTTACAATATAAATAGATATTAAAGATTGGATTTAAATCAATAGTCGTGTGGTATATTCTTTTAACAGATTGAAAACATTAATGAAATTAGTATAGAATAAGGCAGATTAGCTGCGTTTAAATCTTAAAAAGATATGAAGTATTATGTTTTTTATGGGTTTGCCTGTCTGAAAAAGGGAAAAATCTTTCCACTTTTTTACCAATAATGAGAAAAAATATTCCTATTTTATCCATTTAACGAGCTTCCTGCTTCAATCTCTCAAAGACCCTTTTTATATCCTTTCTGACTTGTAAGATAGTCCTGTTCCCATCTATTATGTAATCAGCAAACTCAACTTTCTTTTTTAAAGGCATCTGTGCCCTTATCCTTTTGACTGCCTCATCTTTGGCAAACCTGTTGCGATTAAGGAGCCTTTTAATCTGAACATCCTCATCAGCATAGACCACAATGTTCTTGTCCATCTTTTTATACGCGCCTGATTCAATCAAAAGCGCTGCATCAAAGATAATAACTGCATCAGGGTCTTTTTTTACTATCTCTTTTTCTATCTCTTTTGCCCTTTTAAAGACTATTGGATGCACTATTGAATTTAATAGCTCCCTCTTCTTTTTATTATTAAAAACAATTTCTGCAAGTTTTTTGCGGTTTATTGAATTGTCTTTATTCAGAATCTCTTTGCCGAATCTTTTTACAATCTTGCTCCATGCAGGCTTGGATGGCTCAACTACTTCCCTTGATAGGACATCAGCGTCAATTATGTATGCGCCGAGATCTTTGAATATCTTGGATGCTGTGCTTTTGCCGCTTGCAATGCCGCCTGTAAGACCGACTAATATCATACAATCTTTAGAATAATGACTGTAATATTATCAATGCCGCCGTTTTTATTTGCAGCAGATAGCAATTCCCTGCAGGCATTCTCTGTATTATTGCTGTTATCCTTTACTATATTCTGTATCTCCTCGTCAGCCAGCATATTGGTAAGTCCGTCTGTACAAAAAAGATATATATTGCCTGCCTCTGCCTTCTCTGCCCTCATATCTATTTTAATATCAGGCTCTGTGCCTAATGCCTTTGTAAGAACATTCCTTAATGAGTGGGTCTTTGCGTCTTCCTTTGAAAGAACGCCAAGCCTCATCTGTTCATAGACTACGGAATGGTCATCAGTCAGTTGTTTTATATTATCATTCTTTATCAGATATGCGCGGCTGTCGCCAACATGGCTGATATAGAGATTTGATTCAGCTACATCGTGAGCTTGTCGAACCGAAAAGAGCGCTGCAACAATGGTTGTTCCCATGCCGTTTAATTTTTTATTTATTAATGCCTCCTGAAAGATTCTGCTGTTTGCAAGCCGTATGGCAACATTTAGCCTGTTTTCGTCCTTGGATTTTGACTCATCTATCTCAAACGGCCATGTAATATCATCCCTGTTTGCAGAGAGCTTAATAAACTCTTCAACACTGTCTACTGCCAGTCTGCTGGCAATCTCGCCGCCTGCATGGCCGCCCATGCCGTCTGCAACTACATAGAGGCCATTTTCAGGGAAAAACCCAAAACTGTCTTCATTTAATTTTCTCTTTTTTCCTATATCTGTAAGCCCAAAACCTTCTATCTTCATTCAACCTCCTGAATTTTTAAAATAATACCATATTGGCGAACAATGTCAAGAAAGCAAAAAAATATTGCACTTTATGATTTATGAAAGTATAATTAATAATTACACAGATAAAGATTAGTCTTTAAATCGGTGTAATCTTTTTTTAAAAATCTGTGTAATCAATTCGTAGGGAGGTTTTATGATAAAGATTTTGCGCGAGAGGATGCAGTTTTTGCTTGTAATTACCTTATGGGTGGTTATCATTGCCTTTGTGGGCACAATATTTCTTGTATGGGGAAGGGGGGCTGTCAATCCGACTGGCTCCAATGTCATAGCAACAGTCAATAGCGATGTTATCCCTTTTGATGAATATAAAAAGGCATATTTCAGGGCAGTGGATACATATAAAAAGATTTATAAGGATAAATACTCAGACGAAATGATTGAGAAGATGAATCTTAAGAAGATGGTATTAAACAGCCTCATTGAGGAGAGGATAATATTAAATGCTGCATCCGAAATAGGATTAATAGTAAGCAATGAAGAGGTCTATGATGTTGTAAGCTCAATGCCAGCATTTCAAAAAGACGGAAGGTTTGACCCTGCAATATACAAAAAGGTGCTTGCTGCAAATAAATATTCTCCTGCTGCCTTTGAAAAAAACCTGAAGGATGATATATTAAAAGAAAGGACGCGCAGGCTGATAAAGGAATCTGTCGGCTACTCTGAAGGAGAGATGCAAAATATCCCTGCACAGGGAAATGTAGATGTGCTTTTACTTCAAAAACAGGAAAAGGCATATATGGCTTATGTAGATGCGTTAAAGAAGATGGCAAAGATTAAGGTCTATGAGGACAGATTATAAATTGATAAAAGACATCTTAAAAGAAAGCTGGAATCATAAAGTCTCTGCTCTCGGCCCTGTAATCCTGCGTATAACCCTCGGCATACTCTGGCTTGAAATGGGCATACAGAAACTCCACCCGAATTTTATGAAGGGGCTTGAATCAAAGCTGAAATTCTGGGCAGAAGAAAATCCATACCCATGGTATAAATATTTTCTTGAAAACATTGCAATCCCCCATTGGCAGGCATTCGGCTATCAGGTGATGCTCGGCGAGATACTTGTCGGCCTGTCTTTGATACTCGGCATTTTGACACTCTTGAGCGGTTTCTTTGGCTTCATTATGATACTAAACTTCTACTTTGCCTCAAGTTATGCAGAGGGCCAGTGGTACTGGACATTCTGGATAATTGCAGTAAGCCACATAGTTATTATGCTCACAAGAGCAGGCAGGTCATTCGGGGTTGACTATTTTCTTTCAAAGAGGTTTACAAAATTTATCTTATGGTAGATAAAAAGCAAAGACTTATATAAACTTCTTCTCTTCCAAATAGGCCTTTATCTTGTTAGATAATTCCTCTGCCTCTTTTCTGAATGCAATAAAATCTTCCCATCCCCTTTCCAATTCTGCCTTGATGTTCTCTTTCTTATTTTCATCTGTCATAATGATACACCCTCTTTTTCTATATCAAGGGCAATCCTTCTCTCCTTTTTTTTAAGGAGTTCAAAGTCTTCCACAGAGAGTACAAGGGTGGAAAGAGGGACAATATGTTCAAATTCAATATTAGCGACCATATTGAGAATCTGATCCTTAAGCTCCCTTGTCAGTCCCCTGACAATAATAGCTATATCTATATCAGACTCTCTGTCATAATCTCCCCTTGCCCTTGAGCCAAAGAGAGCTAATTTTACTAACTGTTCGCCCAAGAGGTTATTAAGGCTGTTTGTTAGTTCTTTTATCGCCCTTTCTTCATCAGGAGTAAAGGTATTTTTATCTGCTAATACTTTCATTTTTTTCATCCCAGGTCTTTTTAATTATATTAACACCTTTTTTCTAAGGTGACAATATGAAAAAGCAAAAGACGGTTTGTAAATCGGCCTTATGAAAAATAACTAAACAGCTTTAAAAGCGCCCCTTGCTTTACCTGCATTGCGCCTTCTGGGCAGACCTCAAGGCAGCAGAAGCAGCGGATGCACTTGTTATAATTAAAATCAAGCCTCTTGTCTTTAATGTTTATAATATCTGTTGGACATGCCTCAATGCACTTGCTGCACAGGGTGCACATCTTTCTGTCTTCTATTGGCTTTGATGTAATATTGTTCATAAGAAATTTCTTTAATATGTTCGGCCCGAACATAACATCTATCATCTTTGGCCTGATAAAATCATGAATGCTCACATCCTCAAGCCTTTCGCCCAAGACATCTATCTTCTCCATCTCTGTTATTCCAATCCCCTTCTCCTTTGCTGCAACAAGAATCGGAAGCTCCTCTGTTTTTATACCCAATACATTGCATATAGCCGTATCAAGTGCAACAGCATCTGAGCCTGCAAATACCAAGCCGAGATTTCTTAGCTTTCCAGCGCTTCCAGGGCCGTCACCCTCCATTGCAACAATACCATCAACAATTGTAAGACCAGGCTTGAGCAAGGAATATAACTCCAAAAGCATTGCAGCAAAATATTTTCTGTCAACACCTGCCTTAAAGTGCCACTGCGCCTTTTGCAGACCGATTATGCAGCCGAACATGTTCTTAACACCGAGTGTCAAAAACATCTGGACATGTGTCTTCAGCTTCGGCAGATTGATAATAACATCTGCATCAACAGCCTCTTTTGCAACATTGAGCTTCTTAAATACTCCGCCATTGGCTGCTGAGAGTTCAACAGAGTTTTTAAAATCTATTAGCTTTATTCCCAATTCATCTGCTGCCTGCTTCATGCCTGTTATTGCTGCAACCTTTTCAAAATTTATTGCCCTGCCGCCCGGGCTGTCGCCTATAAATGGTATCCCGCCTGCATCCATTACAAGTTTTGCAACTGCCTTTATTACAGACGGGTGTGTTGTAATTCCAGCCTCTGGAGGCTTTGCAGAAAGCAGATTTGGCTTTAACAGAACCTTATCGCCTTTTTTAACAAATTTATTTATGCCGCCGAGGAGGTCAACTGTATTTTTAATATCCTTATAGACATGGCCGTCATTATATGCTCCTGCCTTCACAATTGCCACCTGAGCCTTATTATTTGCCATGCCCTTTAGCCTCCTCCCAAAGCTTATCCATCTCCTCCAAAGTCATATCGCTTAATTCCCTGCCTGCCTCTTTTGCCTTTTCTTCAATATATCTGAATCGCGATATAAACTTGCTTATGGTCTTCCGCAGGGCATCCTCCGGATTAATTTCCAAAAACCTTGCCACATTCACCAATGCAAAGAATATATCCCCAAGCTCATCCTCAATCTCGTCTGGTTTCTTTTCCTCAACAGCGCTCTTGAACTCCTTTATCTCCTCCTCTACCTTTGCAAAGACATCATTTATATGCTTCCAGTCAAATCCGACCCTTGATGCCTTATCCTGTAAACGGTGTGCGCGAAGAAGCGCAGGAAGCTCTTTTGGAACGCTGTCAAGCATAGACTCCCTCTTGCTGTTTGCCTTTTCTTCCTTTTTGATTCTCTCCCACTGTACAAGCACCTCTTTAGCATCAATCCCCCCTTCCCCCCTTTTATAAAGGGGGGTATGGGGGGATTCAAACACATGCGGATGCCTTCTTATCAGCTTCTCTTCAAGCGCAGTCAATATATCCTCCATATCAAACTCTTTTCCCTCCTTTGCAATCTGCGCATGAAAAACAACCTGCAAGAGAAGGTCGCCGAGCTCCTCTTTCAGGTTCTCAGGGCTCTTTTCATCAATCGCCTCAATGACCTCATAGGCTTCTTCTATAATAAATGGCTTCAGCGACTCCCTTGTCTGCTCCTTATCCCAAGGGCATCCATTCTTGCCTCTGAGTTTAGACATTATCTTTAATAAATTGTTAAACCTCTTTGACATAAAAAACATTATACAATAATTCTTATTAAATTGGATAGTGGTTATTTGTGTTTGACATAACAGCTTAGAATTTATTATAATGATACAGGTTGATGATAGGCGGTATATATGATTTATATCATTCTCTATTCCTGTCATAAGATTTATTATTAATAAAATTCTTAATGACAGGAGGAAAAAATAATGAACAATGTAATAAACATAAAAGAGAAGGTAAAATTCAATCCAGAGTTTATGCCGATTATTCTCTACATGTCAAAGAAGACAAAGGTCCCTTTGATATGCCTTGAAAAGGGACAGGAGATCCCGCCGCATCCGAGCGCTTTAGGTATATTCTACTGCATAGAAGGTGAAGGGACATTCATCCGTGAGAATGAGGAGATTGATATAAAGCCAGGTATGATGATTATTGCAGAGGACGGCGTTGAAAGAGGCATAAAGAGCAAGGGAAGGCTTGTTATGTTTGCAGTCCATATATAAAAAGGGAGAGGAAACATAAATTTTTAAGGAGGTGATACAGAATGACAGAAAAGGTAATGGAAATCAAAGACAGGGTGCAGGAGGTGCTGGAAACAATAAGGCCGTCATTACAGGCTGACGGCGGCGACATTGAACTTGTAGATGTTGTAGACAATATTGTATCAGTAAGGCTTAAAGGCGCTTGCGGCACATGCCCAAGTTCAATATATACATTAAAGATGGGCGTTGAAAGAATATTGATGGAAAAGATTCCAGAGATAAAAGAAGTAGCATCTGTATAAATGATTAATCTGCAGGAAGGGCTCAATCAAACCTGAGCCCTTCTTATTTCAGGGGCTGACAGCCATGCAGCTAAAAGGCATCTCACTTGATGATATCCTGTCTATTATTGCAGCAAAAAAACTGAGCGGCATCTTGACGCTTGAAAACCAGCTGCACCTCGGCACCCTTACCTTTAAGGACGGCTTATTAATCGGGGCGCAATCGCCATACGGCCAGAAGCTCGGGGACATAGTTGTTGCACAGGGAAAGATAGATTCTGAGCTCTTATTAAAGACCGTGGAAATGCAGAAAAGAGAAGGGGACAAGGAACCGCTTGGCGCTTTATTTATCAGGATGGGCAAGGTCAGCTTTGATGAGGTCAAGGATATAGTAATCTTTCAATTAGACGATGCCTTAAAGATATTCAGAAAATGGCTTAATACAACTTTCTCTTTTTCTCCTATAAATATAACACCTGTTGACTCAATATGCCTCAAACCTGAAAGCTATCTTGCCAATATATGATAACAATTACGAACAAAACATGCCTGATATTCTGAACATAGCACACAGGGGCGCATCTGGCCATGCGCCTGAGAACACGCTCTCTGCCTTCAGACTTGCAATAAAGCAAAAGGCAGACATGATTGAGCTTGATGTTCACCAGACAAAGGACAGCCATATCATTGTCCATCATGATGAATATCTGAAAACAACCATCCTCAGAAAAATATTTATCAAAGACATGACCTTGAAAGAAGTTAGAAAAATTAATAAAAACATCCCAACATTGAATGAAGTATTAAGGCTTATTAAAGGGAAAATTAAACTGAACATTGAGATTAAACACGGCTCAGGTTATTATCCTGATATTGAAAGAAACATCTGTTCTATGCTAAAAAAAGCAGGGCTCCTGAAAAATACGGTCATCTCAAGCTTTGATTCAGACTGCTTAAGAAATCTGCGTAAGATTTCAAAGGCTGCTGTTATTGGTTTTCTATATAATAAAAAAGACTGGAAAGGTGCATTAAAACAGGCTATAGATTTAAACGCATACTCTTTTCATATCTCGTACAAGATTATGTCAAAGGAAGTTATTGCAGAGGCGCATAAAAGAGGCTTAAAGCTCTTTGTCTATACCATAAACAGGGAGGAAGACATGAAAGGAGCTGTCATGCTTGGTGTGGATGGAATCTTTACAGATTTTCCTGACAGGCTGTCAAAGGTTTTAAGAGGAAATAGCTAATGGAAGAACTCCAGAGATTTCTTGACCAAATTGTATATAACGGCTACAGAATAAGGGATGTTGCCTTAGGCATTGTCCTTGCCGGAATTTTTATTATATTGTTGCGAAAGCTATTGCATGCAATAAAGGCATCCAAAGAACCGAAATACAATATAAAGATAAAATGCCCAAAGTGCGGTTGGGAAGGCGAGGTCGGTAAATACGTCCGAATCTGTCCGCGGTGCGGCAGGAAGGCATGAAAGAATAATTTATGCCTCGTTTGCCAGCTCTATCTCCGGCACTATCCTGTTCTCCACCATGCACTGGAGCATTTCAAGCTCGTCCTTGTCAAACCACGTAATTCCGCAGAAACTGCACATGTCCACCTCTACAAGATAGGCAAGGCTGTAAAATCTTCTCATCATGGGTTTTTTGCACTTAGGGCAATTTTTAAAGGGGATAGAGGTTTTTGGCTCTTCTTTTGAGTTTAATCTTTTCATTGTCATTATTTTCTGCTTTTCATTGATTACTGCCCTTGATAGCTGCTTTATCCTCTCAGGACACGGCTCCTCATCCCTCACAATAATCCGTGGTATCTTATTATTTTCAACCAAAGTCCCTTTGCAAAAATTGCATTGATATATCTGTGTCCTTTCGTATGGCATCTCAACCAGTGCCTGTTTACAGTTTGGGCATGTCAGGTCTGCGGTCTTTGCCTTTGTCTGGATAAGCCTTTTAATGAATATGGCATTTATTATTGAATTTTCAGATGCCCTTTCTATCTCCTCATCAGGCGCTGTGCCTACCCATGTAAGAGGTGTGAGCCATGCAAGTCCAGAAAGCCCTGCAAGATTAAAAGGTCCCTGCCATTCCTGCTCCGCATTATAGACATAGTAAAGAAGCTCAGGCGCCTTTGCTGGTTCAGAGACAGCCGCCTTTTCCCCTGCATCTGTCCTCTCATAAAATTGCGAAAGGCTCGCCCTTGCCATTCTCAGCAATATCCCTACCCTCTTTCTTATTGGTGGATGCGTGGAGAATAGGTCTGCTAACCAGCCTTCTTTCTCGTCAAGTTCAGATGCCTTTGGATTAATAATGCAGAGCATCTCTAATCCGCTGCCAATAAAACCAGCGCCCCTCCAGCCTCTTGAGGTCTTATGCAGGGCCTCTGCAAGCGCAACTGGATTGCGGGTCATCTTTACAGCGCCTGCATCAGCGCGGTATTCGCGCTCCCTTGAGATGAACATATTAAACATCTGGCTGAATTTTAAAAGTATCCATGTGGGGATTAATAAAGGATGCATGATGCCCTGTTCAGATAGATTCTGTGAAACCTCTATAATAGATGCAGGGATGCCAAAGAGGCTTGCAGCAACTGTTGCCTCAAGGCAGTCGCCTGAAAGTATATGGTATGCCTCGTGTGCCACTACTGCCTCAAGCTGCGGCCTTGTGAGCCTTGAGATAAGCCCCTCTGTTACTGCTATTACTGCATTGCCCGTGAAATTATCCGCTGCAAGCGCATTCATTGCAAGGCTCGGTATGACCATGCAGTCTATCTTCCTTTTATTTCCTGTTACCACCTGAACCTCATCTATTATATTCATCAGCCGCTTGTGTATGCCGTCTTCCCTGTCCGGCTTAGAGGCGCCTAAGTTTTTTATTAGAAAATTGACTGTGCCAAAGGCAGAGAAATAAAAATGGATTGATGCCACAAGAAGCGAAACAGATATAACAATCAGAAGATAACGAAATAGGAAGCCTTTGATAAGAAAAAGCAACGGAGGCGCTATAAGAAAGAAAGATAATGAAAGAGTTGTTAAGATAACAAAATATAAGGACAGAAGGACAAGGAAAAAAACAGCTATCCTCCAGTTCTTCTGCCTTTCTATTTCAACAAAGGTTAATGACATAGGCTGTACATATTTATTATATCATTATTCTGGCATATATCAAGGCGGCTAAAATATTCTGTTTGCCTGTGATTCATTGACTTTCTTAGCCAGCCATTATATAATCGTATGGTATATATTTTGCTTTAATATTGTATATTTCCCAACAATGCTTATATTTAACTTTGGGTTCAAATAAATACCTTCTGCTCAGAGCAAACCAGGGGAAACCCTGCGACGCAGAGCAACGAAGCTAAAGAGGCAGTCGTTAGTGAACAGTGAATAGTAGTTAGTAAAAAGTTGTTTTTAACTATTCACTATACCCTATTCACTATTCACTGTCTTCAATGCGAGTCGGGCCGCCAGAAGAGAAATCTTTTGGCGGCTTTTTTTGTGTTAAAAACTGTCCCCTCTTCTTACACCTCTCTTAGAGTGGCCTGCCTGTCGGCAGACAGGGAGAGGAAAAAGACAAGGGGCTTATGGAGGTTTAAAAATGTTTAAAAGAAAAAGAAATCAGTTAGGCAAGCTTACGATGTATTTAATCAGAACCTTATTAGTCTTAGTGGTTGTCTGTTTATTTGCAACCACTCAGGCCTATGCAGCACCCGGCATTACTGGCACTTCAGGAACCCTCGTTCATAAGGGAACTCTTACTATTACTGGAAGCGGGTTTGCGACAAAGGCTCAAGCCGCACCTTTGAAGTGGGATGATTTTGAGAATGGAACTGCTGGTAATGAGTTAACAGGCTGGGATTTGTCAGCCACTGACTCGACCCAAAACCCAAAGTATTCCAATTTGATTGTCAGACCCAATTCTGGGATGGCCGCCAGAACTACTTTCTTTGGATATAATTGGTCTTCCAGTTTTGGCTTCTATCAAAAATTCCCTATGCCAAAAATATATTTGGATGCATGGATGTATCTTGATTCATCTCCCCCATATTCACGAAATCATAAATTATTCAGAATTCAATCGGATTCTTTTAACCCTAATATGTACTATAATCTTTATTGCGATTCAGTTGATTCTAGTCATCTTGCTCAAGATGGTGTTAGTGGAGGTTCACATAAATGGATTGCTCCTCGAACAAAAGACTTTAACCAAAAATGGGTTCATATTCAGGGATATTTTGAAGAATCTTCACCAGGTGCATATGATGGTACGGCAAAACTATGGATTAATAATGTAAATTATGTTAATGAAGTCAAAAACTGGAAAACAAGAGATTCATCGTCTACTTATTGGAATGTGCTTTGGTTCGGAAACTACATGGGGCATGATGCTGCTGGTAGTTGCGCTGCTTTTGGTGACGCAAGTGCTTATTGGGATGATGTGTATGTAGATACAACACAAGCAAGGGTTATGATAGGCAACGCTCCTACTTTAGCTACTTCTACTCTTATAGAAATACAGATACCTTCTGCATGGTCAGATACCTCTATAGCAGTCACACTCAATCAGGGCTCTTTTTCTACTTTAACCAATGCCTACTTGTATGTCGTAGATGTAAATGGTAATGTAAATGCAAATGGATACCCTTTTTGCTCGGATTGCCCAACTGTGTCAATTGCACTACCAACAGCAAATGATACTTATACAACCACTAATACTTCAATTAATCTAAGTGGTACTGCCTCTGATACAGCAGGGACAAATATTGGAGTTACAAGTGTAAGCTGGAGCAATGACAGGGGTGGAAGCGGCAGTTGCACAGGGACTACAAGCTGGGCTTGTAATAATATTACACTACAATCAGGCCAGAACATCATAACAGTTACAGCAACAGATGGGGATGGCAAAACTGGGACAGATGTATTAACTGTTAATCCTCCAACAAGTGATACTCAAGCCCCAACTGTTCCAACCAATCTTTCCGCGCAGGCTGTTAGCAGCAGCCAAATCAATCTTTCTTGGACAGCTTCAACTGACAATGTTGGAGTAACAGGCTATAGGATTTATCGAGGAGGAACTCAAATCGCCACTTCAGCGACTAATTCCTATTCCAATACCGGCCTCACTGCTTCCACTGCTTACTCTTACACGGTCTCCGCCTATGACGCGGCCGGCAATGTTTCCGCTCAATCATCTTCCGCTTCTGCCACTACTTCAGGTGGTGGTGGAGGAACAGGTGGCGGCGGTTCTTCTGGAGGCGACAGTGGTGGCTCTGGTGGAGGCGGTGGATGCGGGTTTGTGAAGGACATTAATGGCAAAGGGCAAAAGGCTAAAGGCGAAGGGTTAAGCATTGCAATGCTTTTCTTATTGTTACTGACTTTCCTTAAGCTAAAGAAACAAAATATTTTAGGAGGTTTGTTTATTATGATGAATGCTAAAAATAATGGGTCAAGGGTCAAGGAGCAAGTTCAAGATAGGTTAAGGTTGAGGTTAAGTCTTCTATCTTTCTCTTTTGCTATTTTGCTATTTTCCGAGCCTGCTATCTCAGAGGCAGCAACTTATTATGTTTCCCCAACTGGAGCAGCAACATGGGCCAGTTGCAGCGGCTCAACACCGCTCAATGGGACATCGGCCTGCGCTGTTCAAACAGCCTTTAATAATGCTATTGCTGGAGATATAGTCTATTTTAGAGGCGGGACTTATAATGTTCCTGCAAAGAACGGGAATCAAGGTGATACTTATCATGGTTACTATGAGCCTGCTAACTCTGGAACATCAGGCAGCCCAATTACCTTTGCTGCATATACTGGTGAAACCCCGGTTTTCAATGGAACTGCCGGCGGTGTTGGTGATGATCTGGAGTATGCTACTATCTTTGGAGTTTATAGAAAGCATTACATTGTCTTTGATGGTTTTACTTTTCAGGCAAACAATGGAACAAAGATGGCTCGTGTAATGATTGGGTATAACGAAACCGGCTATGTTCTACTCACTAGCCATATTACTGTGAAGAATTCTACATTTAATGGAGGGTCTACGGTAATAACTCAAACTGACAACAGGGAAGGCTTACGGGCAGAATGTGTATCAGATTTAACAGTTCAAAGAAACAGGTTTTTAAATTACAAAGAAATAAATAATAACCATAACACAAGTGCGTTCAAGGAGTATAATATATCCAATTTAATAATGGAAAATAATGAGTTTTATAATAGTACGGTTGGTGTATTTTTAAAAAGACAATGTACTGACTGCACGCTCAGATATAATTTTGTTCATGATAATTATCTCGGTATATTTATCACTCCATATAATGCAAGCATAGAGTTTGATTCCCAACGCTTGAAAATATATCACAATGTGATTGTAAATAATTCATATGTCAATCTGCAAATTTATACTGACCACACCGAGGTGGCGTACGCTGACGATGCCCAAATTTATAATAATACAATATATTCGGGCAATACGACAGGTGATACATACTTGCTCGACTTTAGACAAGGCTGGAGGGCAATAATTCATAGCAATATATTATATGGAGGTCATACGCAGCTTATGATAGGCGATAGCAACTATGCTTCTGTACAGGAAAGTGATTACAATCAATTTGGCAATCTGGGTAGCTTCCGAGTCGCATGGAGTTTATATGGACCTTCACAAACATTTTATTCGTCGCTTACAGGTACTGGCGGCTGGAATAGCTCGGGTATATTGATTGGTGGAGGTTCTCCAGATACTCATAGCTTGGCTTCTAACCCATTATTCCAAAACGGCTCCGGCACACTAACTCAATTAAATGATTTTACATTAGCAAATAATTCTCCATCCAAGGGAACAGGCAAAGCTGGCGTGGATATGGGCGCTGATATTGCAAATGTAGGAACTGGGGGGACAGCAGATACAACTTCGCCTTCCATCCCTTCCAATCTTTCCGCCACAGCAATCTCTTCCTCCCAAATCAATCTTTCCTGGACAGCCTCAACTGACAATGTTGGAGTAACAGGCTATACAATTTACCGAAACAACAATCAGGTTGCTACTACATCCAATACTTCTTATTCAGACACAGGCCTTTCTCCGTCAACAACCTATGCTTACACTGTTTCTGCTTATGATGCTGCTGGAAACAACTCTAATCAATCTTCAAGTGCTTCAGCTACTACTCAAGCCGGCGGCGGTAATACTCCACCACCATCATCAGGCAGTGGAGGCGACTCTGGCTCTGGAGGCGGTGGATGTGGGTTTGTAAAGAATATTAATGGCAAGGGGCAAAAGGCTAAAGGCGAAGGGCTAATCATTGCAATGCTATTCTTATTGCTACTGACTTTCCTTAAACTAAAAAAACAAAATATTTTAGGAGGTTTATTTATTATGATGAACATTAAAAAAAGTCTTCCTATCTTGATATCTTTCTCTTTCGCTCTCTTGCTATTTTCCGAGCCTGCTATCTCAGAGGCAGCAACTTATTATGTTTCCCCAACTGGAGCAGCAACATGGGCCAGTTGCAGCGGCTCAACAGCGCTCAATGGGACAGCGGCCTGCCCTGTTCAAACAGCCTTTAATAACGCTGTTGCCGGTGACATAGTCTATTTTAGAGGAGGGACTTATAATGTGCCTGCAAAGAACTTCGGTAGCACTTACCATGGATATTATGAGCCTGCCAATTCTGGAACATCAGGCAACCCAATAACCTTCGCTGCCTACACTGGTGAGACCCCAATTTTTAATGGGACTGCTGGTGGTACAGGAGATAATCCAGAGTATGCTACTATCTTTGGAACATG
This sequence comes from Nitrospirota bacterium, assembly GCA_023248415.1. GTDB lineage: Bacteria > Nitrospirota > CAKKRA01 > 9FT-COMBO-42-15 > 9FT-COMBO-42-15 > 9FT-COMBO-42-15. Next base: position 2,068 of record JAHFEP010000009.1, on the reverse strand, counting down.
GGGACGCAGTTATATTGTTTTTGACGGGTTTAATTTTCAAGCAGATAATGGAACCAAGATGGCAAGAGTCCACATAGGGAGCGATGATAGTGCGGTTGTATCATACGGTATTACCGTAAAGAATTGCATATTTAATGGTGGATCTACGGTAATAACTTCAACTGATAATCGTGAGGGCTTACGAGTTGACTATGCATCAGATGTAACCGTTCAGAGAAATAGGGTTTATAATTACAGACAAACAAGTGATTGGCCTAACACGGCTGCTATTAAGATGTACCATAATACGAATATAACCATCGAGAACAATGAAATATACAATTGTTCCGCCGGGATTTACTATAAATCGGACATTATAACGGCAGTAACAAGATATAACTATATTCATGATTGTTACAGGGGAATTTTCTCCGATGCCTGGGCTACTGGCTACAATATGGATGGGCACAGTTATTATCACAATGTCATCTCAAATTGCTCATATTCGGCAATACACTTGTATGCCGAAGGCGGTACGTTCAACAACTTAACGGTTAATAATAATACAATATATAACAGTTTAACTTCCGGCGATCTGTATGGAATATTCATCGGCGCAAACTCAAGCTATAACGCGTCGAACAGTCAAACGGTTCACTCTAATATTATTTTAGGGACTACGTACAAATTAACCTTTGCCGTGGGGACTATTTCCGAGAGTCAGTATAACCAGTACGGAAACGCCGGCAGTTTTAATGTCAGAACAAACTACGGCGGAGGAGTAGTCACGTATACATCATTGTCCAGTTGGCACAATTCTACAGTAGTCACCGGTGGGATTCACCCGGAAGGGGCAACAACCCTCAACGGACTGGCTTCAAATCCACTATTCACGAACGGGTCAGGGAACTATTCACTCTTGAGTGATTTCAACCTACAATCCGGGTCTCCATCCAAGGGCACAGGCAAGGGCGGCGTAGATATGGGCGCTGATATTGCAAATGTAGGAACTGGGGGGACAGCAGATACAACTTCGCCTTCCATCCCTTCCAACCTTTCCGCCACCGCTACTTCTTCCTCCCAAATCAACCTTTCCTGGACAGCTTCTACCGATAATGCCGGAGTAACCGGCTATAGAATTTACAGAGATAGCGTTCAAATCGCCACTTCCGCCACAACCTCTTATTCCAACACAGGCCTTTCTCCGTCAACAACCTATGCTTACACTGTTTCTGCTTATGATGCTGCTGGAAACAACTCTAATCAATCTTCAAGTGCTTCAGCTACTACTCAAGCCGGCGGCGGTAATACTCCACCACCATCATCAGGCAGTGGAGGCGACTCTGGCTCTGGAGGCGGCGGGTGTGGGTTTGTGAAGGATATTAATGGCAAAGGGCAAAAGGCTAAAGGCGAAGGGCTAAGTATGGTAATGCTTTTCTTATTGTTACTGACTTTCCTTAAGCTAAAAAAGAAACAAAATATTTTAGGAGGTTTATTTATTATGGTAAATACTAAAAATAATGGGTCAAGGGGCAAGGGGCAAGTTCAAGATAGGTTAAGGTTGAGGTTAAGTCTTCTATCTTTTTCCTTTGCTATCCTGCTATTTTCCTATCCCGCTATCTCAGAGGCAGCAACTTATTATGTTTCTAATAGCGGCTCTGCCACATGGGCACAATGTACTAATATAAGCACACCTTGCGCTGTTCAAACAGCCTTTAATAACGCTGTTGCTGGTGACATAGTTTATTTTAGAGGAGGGACTTATAATGTGCCTGCAAAGAACTTTGGCACCATTTATCATGGATATTATGAACCAGCCAATTCTGGAACAGCGGGCAATCCAATTACCTTTGCTGCCTACACTGGAGAGACCCCCCTTTTTAATGGAACTGCTGGCGGGACTGGTGATGTGACAAGTGCTGATGGTGGTGCGGCTGATTTCGCTACGATATTCGGCACATGGGGACGCAGTTATATTGTTTTTGACGGGTTTACGCTTATATCGGATAATGGTACGAAAATGGCAAGAGTCCATATAGGAAGCGATGATTCTAGTGTTATATCCTCCCACATTACAATAAAGAATTGC